>JACQJE010000196.1 GCA_016205125.1 Deltaproteobacteria bacterium
GTCTTCCTCGGTATACTCGGATTCCCGGTGGTATGACGCTTGGGGATTCAATGGCCTTAATGGCGATGTCTACTACGCCGACCGCAGCCACTCCTTCTATTCGGTCCGGTGTGTAGGCCGCTAGGCATGAGGATTTTTTGATTTGATCATTGGATTATTCGCGGGTCACTTTGGCCCGCTACGATCATTTACTTCATGGAGGACACGATGAAGCAGCTCTTGTTGTGTTTAGGTTTCACTCTCTTTATTGCACTTCTCCCATCTTCTGGATTGGCGGTTGAATTTCAGGCAACTGACGACCCCGATTTCAGAGTGACTATTGAAATGTTCGATGGGGCAAAGAAAAAGACAGAGAATAAGCGTTTTATCAAGGCGACCGTTTCGAGAAACGGGAACTCTTTTTCAACCTGGTGTCAGGAGTTCACGGGCGTCGCCTCCTCTGATGGCTCTGTTGAGAGTGAGCTCGGCTGTACCCTTGGCGTTTCCACTGTCAGCAACGATGATGACGAATCGCTCACTTTTGTGTTGAGGAGATATTATGCGAGTGAGTTTGAAACCTTCTACCTCCTGCACAAATTTGACTATGTCGGGGATGGGACATTCCTCAGAAAAGAAGTAGAGATTCTCACAGGGAAAAAGTTTAATCGTGTGGATGATTCCTTTGTTGAAGAGCAGATTACTTTGGAGATGGAGGACACAGGATCGGATCCTGAAAAGGATATGAACGCGTTCTGGCATTATCTGACGAGGGTGCTGGAAGGGGTTGTTGGGAAAGAAGTTGATTTGAGTGAGAATCAGCGTGGCTTTAAGATTGCATCGATTGAATATGGGGTCGATCATGAACTCAACCTCGCCATGACGGTGGTCCTCACCTTTGGGCGGAATGATTCGAGGGAGACGATGATTCACATAGCGATTTCGCTTCTGAAGGAGGAGGGTAAACTCCGCTCCGGACTCCTCTCTGCGCGCGGAGTGCAACGGCGGATCTTGAAGGCGATTGTTGAATAGAGGTTGCTGAGCGCCCTTAAAGAGTAAGGGAGTGACAAAGGGGGTAACTTTCTTAATAAATTTAGGGATATGCACCCCCACCCTGACCCTCCCCCATCGAGGGGGAGGGGGGGACGACCTCAAGTTATTGAGAAGCTGCGAGGATTCTGATGGTCAGAAGGATTGCAGTTGGTTTAGTGCTCTCACTATTTAAAATAAGTAAAAAAGCATTGAACTCACTTACTTATTTTTTTTCTCCAGCAATGACACGCTGTTCTGCTTTTTGAAGCACGCTTTCAAAATTGGCATAAGGCTGAGCGCCGCGAATGGAGATCCCGCCGATGATGAAACCGGGAGTTCCTGAGATGCCAAATTTTCTCGCCTCAGCCATATCTTCCTCAATTCTCCGGTTCACCTCCGGGGACTCCATGTCCTTCTTCATCCTGGAGAGATCAGCCCCCACCTTTTTCGCGGCAGAATCCAGGAATTTTTCTCCCTCGGAGAGGCGCTGCTGATTCTCGAAGATCTCATCGTGAAATTCATAGGCCTTCGATTTGCTCTGGAGCGCGATCGCCTCAAAGCGTTTTGCGGCAGGCATGGCCATCGGATGAAAGGGGAGGGGGAGATGTTTATAGACGTAACGGATTTTTTGACCATGATTTTTTAAGAGGGTGTTCATGGTTTCATGTGCCCGTGCGCAGAAGGGGCACTGAAAATCAGAGTATTCGACAACAGTGATCGGGGCTGAGGGATTCCCCAGAATTGCCCGCTCTTTAGAGACAGAGGGTTCAAGGGGCTGGCTGAGCTCCCGATCGATTCGTTCCTGTTCCTGCCTGGCGGCGAGTTGCTGTTGCTGCTGCCGTGCCGTTTGACTTGCTTTGGCCAGAGCGGCTGAGAATCGTTCCGGATTTTTTTCGATGGCAGAAAGGATAATCTCCGGATGCTCTTCCAGGACCTTCTGAATTTGACTTTGAGAAGGGGTGCATCCTGCGAGTGGAAGAGTTGTCATGAGGAATAGAATCGGCATTCGCTTATGAAGTGTTCGGTTCATTTTTGTTCTCCATTTTTAGAAAGACTTCGTTTCAGTCATTCACGTTTATTTACCTCTATCGGCAGATTCAATTTTTTTTAAAAGCAGGGCCCTAAGCAAAATGAGGAGTCGTTCCGATGAGTAATGGTGAATTTAACCTTTACATGTGGAGGCGGCGATGGTCTGGAAGCAGACAGAGAAGCGGGGGGCATTACTCTCCCTGGGGCTGCTGGTTTTTAGCATTTTCATGTTTATCACGTTGACGTTTGTCATCTTCATTGCGCTCTTCCAGGGGAGGAGCAGAGCTACCCTTGTTCTTTCCTCGGGTGTGGGCATTGTAGAGGTTGAGGGCGTGATTCTCAATCCGACAACAATATTGGAACAGCTTGAAGAATACAGAGCGGCGAGGGGGATAGAGGCGGTGGTGTTGAAAATCAACACGCCGGGGGGTTCCGTAGGAGCCGTGCAGGAGATTTATGACAAAGTGCTTGAAGTGAAGACAGAAAAGCCGGTGGTTGCGGCTCTTGGGGCTATTGCCGCATCAGGCGGATATTACGTGGCCACCGCGGCCAACAAGATTATTTCCAATCCGGGGGCCATTACGGGGAGTATCGGGGTGATTATGAAGTTTGCGGATGCCGGGAAACTTCTGGAATGGATGAAGGTCCGGCCATACAACATCAAGAGCGGAAAATACAAAGATATCGGATCTCCGGATCGGATGATGACGGAAGAGGAGAGGAGACTCCTGCAGGGTGTGATCCGGGACAGTCACGAGCAGTTTGTGGAGGCTGTTATCGAAGGACGCGGTCTTGATCGGGATGACGTTGCGGAGATTGCGGACGGGCGGATTTTTACGGGGAGGCAGGCGCAAAAAATCGGTCTGGTTGACAAATTAGGTTCCCTGAGAGAGGCTATTAAACTGGCGGCAGAGGTTGCCGGGATCAAGGGCGAGCCGAAGGTGGTCTATCCTCCTAAGAAGCAGAAGAGGAGCCTCATCGAGAGATCGTCGGTGAGGCTGCGCAATCTCTCAATTTCGACTCTTTTATCCCTTCACTCTACTTTTTAATGAGGTAATAGGGACAAAATGGAACATCTCTGGGCGCCTTGGCGAATGACGTATATCAGGAAAAATAAGAAGGAAGAGAACTGTTTTTTTTGCGATGGCTGGCAGCAAGGGGTGAGTCAAGAGACAGGGGTTCTCTTCAGAGGGAAGAGCGCTTTCGTCATGATCAACCGCTTTCCTTATAACAGCGGACACCTCATGGTCGTGCCTGCCCGGCATGCCCCTTCTGTGAATGATCTCTCTGATGAAGAGTACTTTGCGCTTTTCAGACTGGCGCGGCTTGCCCAGAGCGCTTTAGATCGGGCTTTTACCCCTTCCGGATACAACTGGGGTCTCAATCTTGGAAAGGCGGCAGGCGCCGGGATTGTCGATCATCTGCACCTCCACATTCTTCCGAGATGGGAAGGGGATACCAATTTTATGCCGCTGCTGGCGGAGACAAAGGTTTTGCCGGAGCATCTTGAACAGACTTACGCGACACTTTTGTCCCATTTTCAACAGCTTCCAAAGGAGGGGATTTGATGCGCATTGTCCGCCTCGTCTTTGCTTTTGTCTCTTCAGTGGCTGCTCTTGTGATTGTTGTCATTTTCAGTCTTCAGAATGGACAGCTTGTTCCTCTTAATTTCTTTAAGTTTCAGACTCAGCCCATTCCACTCTGGAGTGTCATCATTGGCGCGTTTTGTGTCGGTGCTCTGACGGCGATTATCTACTGTTTTGAAGAGCTCTGGTATTTGTCCAAGCGTTGTCGGCTTCTTGAAAAGAAGCTTCGGGGAAAGGATGGGTTGGGTGAAGAGAAGAGGGGAGAGCCCGATACCATTGAGGATTGAAGATGGCGAGTCAGCCGGGTTCGGCATTGAAAAAGTCCTATTCGACGTGGTTTATTGAGCGCCTTAAGGAACTGTTTGGGGAAGAGGAGGCGCACTTTCTCTGCGAAGTTTATGGCGGGGAAAGGCCTATTACGATTCGCGTCAACGCCGTGAACGGTACGCGTGAAGAACTCAGGAAAAAGCTTCAGGAGAAGTTTCGGAATATTGAATTCAGAGCCTCTCAATTTTCTCCTCATGCGCTGATCGCGAGCCAGCCAATCACTCTGAACGAAGATCCTCTTTATCGGGAGGGGGACTATTCTCTGGAAGACGAATCGCATCAGCTCGCCCCGCTCGCGCTTCAGCCAAAGCAGGGAGAAGTGATTGTCGATGTTGCGGCGGGAAAAGGGGAGAGGGCGACTCATTTGGCAGAGCTGATGCGCAATGTCGGAGCAGTGCATGCCTGGACTCAATCTCCAGAAGAGATAGAAGAGATTCAATCTGAAGTGTCTCGCTTAGGCTTAGGGATTGTTAAAACGCGCCTGAAAGATCCGACCCGTATGGTGAGGCAGAAGTTTGATGCAGCTCTGGCTTATCTCCCTTCTTCTGAGACAGGGAAAATTCGGCGCGATCCGTCGATTGCAGAGCACCTGAATCCGGATCGATTACAAAACCTGGCAGATTGGCAGCTTGCTGTTCTTCATCGGATTGCTCCAGCTCTGAAAAGCGGAGGGCGTCTGGTTTACGCAGTCTCCTCATTGTTGCCTGAAGAGGGAGAGGATCTGATCTTTCGGTTTCTGAAGACGTTCAAAATGTTCGGCATAGAGGATCTGAGAGAGATCCTTCCCCCCGCCTGCTACTCCTTCGTCAATGACCAGGGGTTCTTCAAGAGCCTTCCTGAACCGGGAAGCATGGATGGGATCTTTATTGCCCGCCTGAGCAAAGCTGCTGCTAAGGAAACGAAAGGGTGACCGCCGGGTGATTCGCGATCTCTGCCGATCCTGGTGAGGGCTTCTGTTGGCCATTTGTCTCTCCTGACGGCGTTTCTGTTGTCTCCCCCCTGTTCCAACTATAGAATGTGGCACTCCCAATGAGGAGACCCGCCGCGACTGTCCAGACCCACCATGGAACTGCTGTCGAAATTCCGCCCTTGTCTCCATCGGAAGGATGTCCGCTCACCGTATCCCGCAAAGGAAAGAGAGTCTGCTGGGGATTGAAATTTTCAGAAGAATCACCCCCCTGATCTGAGGTGGATTGATCGTTCATCAGCGCTTCTTCCAGCAAAGATGCGGGAGAGCTGTTGGGACTCTTCTTCCCGGGAGAAATCTCAATCGTGCGGAGAGAATTTTGAGTGCCGATGGCCGCCGTGATTCGATCTCCCCCCTCCAGGAGACAGATGACGCGCTCGGCGTTTAATGCCTGCGAAAAAAATTTAAGCTCTCCCGAAAGGAGCGCAGATTTCTCCCCAGCCCCAGAGGAATAAGCGCTTGCAGGGATGGATGCGAGCCGCGCGAAGTGAGGTGCGAGATCAAGGTGCAAGGTCCACTGATACGATTTTTTCGACTCTTTTCCCCCGACAAGGAGTTCCTCGACCATCGGATCATAACCCTCTTTTTCGATTCTGACGGTATGTTTTCCCTCAGTGAGTTCTTCTACTGTCAGGGGGGTTGTTCCGCGATAAAAACCGTTGATGTAGACAATTGCCTGGCTCGGATTGGAAGAGAGTTCAATGCGATAACGGCTCAATTTCTGAATTTCCTCGACCACCTTTTTGAAGTGGGCCGAGAAATCCGGAGCATGCCGGTTGAGAGAAAGTTTATGGCCTGGAAAGAGTCGTGCCGCGCTTCGCATCTGTTCTTCAGCTTTTCCAGTCATCTCCTTTGCCAAATAAGCTTTTGCCAAAATCAAGTGAGCTTCGTAGAGCTCTTCACCCTCTTTGAGAAGAGGCATCGCTTTTTTAAACTGCGAGATGGAGAGATTGAGATTTTGGATCGCGTCTTCGAGAAGGAGGTGATAGAACGCCTCCTGTCCCTTCACAAAGAGAGATTGGGCGCGGGCAAGCTCTTCATCGTTTATTTCCGCAGAAGAGAGGGGATGAGAGTAGCTCTGTACGGAGAAGGAGCTGTTTTTCGAAAGTTCTTCTTCAATCTGCCGAGCAAGGGGAGCTAGAGACGGGCTCGCGGCAAGGATTGCTATCTTTGTTGGCCTCGTATGAGGAGGAACGGGTGCGGCCGAGAGATGCTCTTCCTGAGTCAAGAGAAAAAAAGTAATGATGAGGGCTATTTTTGTCTGTCGTTTCATGGGGTTCTCTTTAGCACGGAAATCCTTATTTTTAAAGGGGGAGTCCGCTCACAATTTGGTTATTCGATAACCTCTGCTTCTTTTTTTTCTTATTCCGCTGAGAGTGGATAAGGCTCACTGAACCCGTCTCCATGGCCGCCACAATGTCGATCGCCTGTTTAGGACTCACTCCCAGGGTATAGTGTTTGGTCCCGTTCTCTTCCTGGACTCCGATGATTCTTATGCCGCCAGCAAGCATCCGTCCCAGCCCAAGGACATCGACGTAGTCACCGGTCTGCACAAATGGCGCAATGGCCGGGGCGGGGAGAGTCAAAGCGCGTTGATCCGGAAGGAGGAGGGCGTTGGCGCTTTCCTGTGGACTTCGAATGTATTCCCAGAGGAGCGGGGCTCCCGATGGAATGTCTGTTCTCAAGGTTTTTCCGATCACTTCTGTGACTTCTCCTGCGCGAACAATCCCTGTGGGAAGATCTTTGGCTTTCGCTTTTTTCTGATGGAGAACGTCGATCGTGAGAGTGGTATCCTGGGGAAGGTCCTGAGAGACGCAGACGATCGGAATTTTAGGCTCTTCCTGATAAAAGAAGCGATGATAGGCCCCCAGCGCCAGGCATCCTCCCAGGAGCGCCGCTGTCGTGACGATGAGATACTTTGCGCGTTTTTCAGAACTCATTTGCCGAAGAGAGGTGATGATCTGGTTCATTTCTATCATTCGGGATCTCCTTCGAGAGCTGAGCTGTCCGCCACCGCACAGGTAAATTGAGAGCGGGCATTTTCAGGTTCGCAGAAGGCGATCGTCTTTCCCTTCTTGAAGAAGAGAGGAGGGTCCTCCTGAAGATCCGGGACGGGGAGCTCCTCTGACCATCCGCTTGAGCGGAGATGCTCTCTGAGCGTGTCAATGCGGTCAAGAAAAATGTCAGGGGAAAGAGCTTTCTCGATCAGTGCAAGGGATTCTTCTTTCCAGAACGCTGCATCAGATCTCCCCAGGCTTGAAAGGAATGCCCGCTCAAACTCGCGAGCGACTCGATCGGTTTGATAGGTTTCGGCTTTTTCCCGCCACGTCGTTTCGATCGGATCATTTTCACTGCCGCCAATGAGTTGCAGACCGATCGGCGCGAGATGGACAAAGGCAAAAAGGAAGAAAAGAAAAAGAGGAAGAAAGACGAGAATCTCAGTCAGAATCTGTCCCTGCTCTTTTTTAGTTTGATTCATAACGACTCCTTGTTCGCCAGGCGCGCCTGGGATGCTGAACTTCGTAGGGGGAGATCAGCGCGCTTCTCCATCGCGGAGTCATCAGACTCTCCGCGCCGATGGGAGCCGCAAAGGCCTCAGACTGCAGGGTCATCTTTTTTGATTCCGGTTGAAGCGATTGTTCTTTAAGAATTTCTATTCTCTTTGTAACGCGTACCCGGAGGTATTGGCGCTGCATGAAATGATTTTCCAACTCGAGATATCCCGGAATGCCTGGATGTTGCGGGGGGCGTCTCCGGACATGGAGTTCCAGAGTCACAGGCATCTCTTTGGGATAGAGGGGATAGGGGGGAAAGAGAGCGAGTGTGGCGGGCCGGAGTTTCCTCTTCCATGCCTGCCACTCCACATGCACTTTGAGCACCGTTGTTTTGAGGAGAATTTCCTGCGCTTTGGCAACCGTTCGACTCATTCGCATGAGCATCGAAATCGCTTTCAATGTGGCTGGAGATGCTGTTCCTCCGCTCAGTACCGTTGCTCCCTCCAGTGAGAGAACAGAAGCGAGAATCCCTTTGAGGAGGAGATTGAGTTCTGCGATCCGATTGAGTCCAGAGGCAATCTCATCTGTCGCTTTAAGGGCAAATCCGTCTGCCGCTTTTTGGGTCTCACTTACGGCTCGCGCTCCCGCAATGTAATTGAAGAGGAAGGCGCTCACGCAGAGGGTGATCCCCAGCAGAAGAGGGAGAATTGCAAAGATATAGCCAGCCTCATTTAATTTTCGCATCGTGTTTCGCTGTGCGATTTGCTTGTCCGCACTTCTTAATGAGGGCAAAACGTTCGCCCGGAAAAAAGAGATCAATCTTCTGCTCCACTTGAACGGGACAGTGCAGAGTGCCTGGAAAAAGAAGCACCCTGGGGGAGGAGGGTCTCCA
>JACQJE010000197.1 GCA_016205125.1 Deltaproteobacteria bacterium
CCCTAACCCTCCCCCATCAAGGGGGAGGGCGCCTCAATTTATTGAGAAGTTACAAAAAAAGACCCCGCGTAGATGCGGGGTCTTTTTTTGTGCTCGACAGCGGAGACGGCGAGAGGCATACTAGAGAGGAGATCCGTTCCTGATAGGAGAAATTTCTTGTCTTTCAATGGTCCGATTCGAGTGACAGCTGACGACATCCGGAGAGCGGCAGAAAAGATCAGCAGCGCTGTCGCCAAGACCCCCCTTAAAGAGAGCCATCATTTCAGCAAGCGATTTGGCGGGCGCGTTTTTCTGAAATTAGAGAATTTGCAGCATACAGGCTCCTTTAAAGTGAGGGGAGCGCTCAATAAATTGCTCAGTTTGAAACCAGAGGAGTGTCAGGGGGGTGTTATTGCGGCCTCCGCAGGAAACCATGCCCAGGGGGTAGCCTATCAGGCGACGCGGCTCGGCATTAAATCGAGTATTGTCATGCCGAAGAGCTCCCCTATCGTAAAAATGAATGCAACCCGTGATTATGGAGCAGAGGTCATCCTCTATGGGGAGAGTTATGATGAGGCCTTTGCCCATGCTCTGGAAATTCAGCAGAAGAAAGGGCTTGTTTTTGTTCATCCCTTTGAGGACCCTGCCATTATTGCGGGGCAGGGGTCCATTGGGTTGGAGCTTCTTGAACAGTATGGGGAGTTGGAGCAGGTGATTGTCCCGGTAGGAGGGGGCGGCTTGATTGCAGGGATCGCTACTGCGCTGAAAGCGGTCAAGCCCTCTCTGCGCGTCATCGGTGTTCAGGCCGAGGGTGCACCCGGGATGGCGAGGGCATTTAAGACGGGAAAGGTGGAATTAGTCCCTGTCAACACGATTGCAGATGGCATCGGAGTCAAACAGCCAAGCCGAAGAATGCTGGAGCTTCTCAAAGGAGTGGTCGATGAGATGGTCACGGTCTCTGAGGAGGCGATTGCCAATGCCATTTTGCTCCTGATGGAGAGAGCAAAGTTGGTGGTAGAAGGTTCGGGTGCGGTAGGGCTTGCGGCTCTCTTATCTGAAAAGGTTACGACAAAAGGACTCTCTTCAGCATTGGTGATCAGCGGCGGGAATATCGATTTTAATAAGATCTCTCTCATTATTGAGAGAGGGTTGATGGCAGAGGGCCGACTCATTCGTTTCTCCTTTCTGCTCGATGACCGGCCAGGCGCCCTTCATCATCTCACCGCTGTTTTGGCGGAAGAGGGGGCGAATATTCTCGAGGTCAATCATAATCGTTTGAGTCCGCTTGTCTCCATGGGTAAAGCTCGCGTGACTCTTCTCCTTGAGACGAAGGGAAAAGAGCACGTGATCTTCCTCAAGAGGGTTCTCGAAGAGAAAGGGTTCCAACCGACCCCTCAGGAGATTTAGAGGGGAGACCAAGCCGGAGAAGTGCAATGCCCGAGGCTCGGGGGCGTCATTCTCTTCTTTCCTGTCCCATCGGGTCTCATCACACCAATGTAGCTGTCCTTTGGGGATTTGAAATGAAAAGCAATGTGTGTACCGGTGGGGGCCCATGCTGGTTCATCGTGGTCCCCTTGTCCCCGGCCGTCCGTCAATCGCACGATATATCTTGTATGTAAGTCCAGCATGAAAAGATCAAAGTGTGAACCGAGTTGGCCGGCGAATGTAACCACGTCATTTGTGGGAGACCATGCTGGCGAGGAGTTATAGATGCCGGCAAAGGTGAGGCGCTGCATATTTTGATCTTCAAGAGAGAGGCTGTAGACCATCGGTTGACCCGATCTTCCTGAGACAAAAGTGATTGCTTTCTCACGCCGTGACCAGGAGGGTTCTATGTCGACACCGGGTGTCGCAGTGATCTGTTCCAATAATTCTCCTTCAGGAGAGATGAGGTAGAGATCTGGGTCGCCATGAATACTTAAAGTCACCGCGATAGCCTCTCCATCGGGTGACCAGGCCGCTCCGGAATTCAGACCCGGGCGTGTCGAAATCGCTTTGATCTCGCCTGTCTTCAGATCGAGCCTCATCAGATCGGGATTGACAGAGCCATTTTTCCGCTTGCGGTAGAGGGTATACGTAATGAATCTCTCCGTCGGATCCCACGAGGGGGAGAGCAGAATCGACTGGTGTCGGGTGATCTGTTTGGGGTGATAGCCGTCAAAGTCGGAAAGATAGAGCTCTTTATGTCCGCTTCCGGCACAAACAAAAGCAATCTTCGAGGGAAAAGGGGCCTCCTGTCCTGTGAACTGCTTGAGGATCGCGGCCGCAAGTGTGTGAGCAAGATCGCGCTGTTCATCCTGTTTTCCTGAAAAGGAGATCTGCCGCCACGAAGTCTTTGCCCCCCCTTCCCCTTCAGGGAGAGTTTCCGGAACAAAAAGTTCTCCTTCAATCGGCTTATTTCTGCCCAGGAGAGCCATGAAGCCGCTCTGAGGCTTGCATCGGAGTGCGATTTTCACCTCTTTTTGTCTCTCATCAGGAGTCTTTCCTCTCTTTGAGAGCTCCACTCCTTCAAAATAGGAAAGATCATTTTCGATGACTGTGGAGAGGGTATTTTTCATTTCCGCCGGGCAGAGCTCTTTTTCGCTGACATTGAGCCATTGCAAATGGAGAACGATCTTTGCAATGCGGGGGGGGCCTATGTGAATCTGAAAAAGGGGATCTTCCCCCTGAGCAGGAGGGAGGAGAGATAGAGCGGCTAAAACTGCGGCGCCCAAAGATGCTGATTTTAAAATCGCCTGATGTTTTTTATGGAAAATAGATGGCCAGTCCAAGTCTCCTCCTTTCTTCGCTCTGAACGGTTGAGGGTGGTGAGCAGGGTTGAACTTTTAGTACCGCTTCAAGAGCCGCTCTGTCATAAAGTTCATTGCCAGACGGAGTTTGCAGTTCTGCTTTTTCGATCACCCCCTCTCTGTTGAGGATCACCAAAATCATTGCCTGGCCAACTGGCTGTCCCGCCGTGTGAGGATCGACAGCCCAATGTTCGAGGACTTGCGTCTTGATGCAATCGATGTATTGAGTCTCCTCTTCAGTGATCAACCTTCCGCGCCCTTTGCCAAGCGCCTGCTGAATAACGAGAAGCGCGAGACTCTTCTTTCTCTGCAGAATTGCAGCAGCGGCAGGGGTATTGGCGGAAATTGCTGTGCCGGGATCCCCAGTCAGCCTGCTGCTTGGAGTGATATCCTTCTCTTTTGTCACAGGCTCTTTCGCTGATTTGGGAGGAGTCTCACTCTTCGTTACCTTTGTTTTTGCTGTCTTTTTTTGATCTGTTGTTTTTTTCTGCGGCGTTGTTTTTTTGGATCGATCTTTTTTTTCCTGTTTTTTCCTGAGAGCCATTGTGTCCTGAGGTCGCGGTGATTTTTCCTGTGTCGATTTTACGGTTTCAGGCTTTGATTCTGGTTCCTTTTCTTTGATTGGTTCTTCCCTTCGAACATCTTCGGTGTCATTTTTGGCTTGCTCGGCCATCTCTTGTTTGTTTTCAGAGAGGGAGGGCGGCGTAGAAATCAGCCGGGTAGGGAGTTCGTTTGAGGGTGGAAGCACCGGAGAGACGAACATCTCCATGACTTCAGGATCTGACTCAAAAGGATCGGTCAGATAGACCACGATGAAAGAGGCGAATAACAGGAGATGATAAGAGATAGAAATGAGCAAGCCGACGCGCAAGTGCGTAGAAAGATGAGAGAATTGAAATGGCGTTTTCTTTTGCTTCATCCCAAATATCCAACATTAGTTCTTTTTCTTCTCTTCCGGAAAATAGACATGGAAATGTCTATTTTCCTCCAAACTGGTGATATTCTTCGCCATACTGCGTTGGAACCCATTTTTCCTCCTCGACGTACGGGTGAAGTACGTCTGCGTCGTAAAAATGGCTTCCGCCTTGTCTGGCTTGAATCTCACCAGTTTGCCCAAAAATCTCTAAGTCTATTTTTGGGTCTCTTAACGCGTCGTGACAAAACCGATTCGATAGTAGTGCGCTTTATGAAGCGATTC
>JACQJE010000214.1 GCA_016205125.1 Deltaproteobacteria bacterium
GAGAAAGGGGAATCCCCGCGGAAAAAAGACTCAATAAAAAAAGAGAGACTGTGAATTTTCTGAGCATGATTTGGGCCTCCTTTGCGCTCCGCTCGAAGAAGAATGGGGAAGTTGTTCAGAGCCAGCGCCTTATACTCAGAAAATTGTTATCCCTGGAAGCCGCTCTTGTCAACTTTGCTTAATAAAAGCTCTTTGGCGCGAATCACGAGAATAGAGCGCTCCAGCGCAAGCTTGCGCTCTTCGGGGCTGAGGTGGCTGACCCGATCGGGATGAAACTGTTTCATCTTTTTTCGGAACGCCTCTGTGATTTGGCGCGGGTTTGCCTGCGGAGAAATTTCCAACACTTGATAGGGATCAAAATTTTCTTCCGCCCATCGGAGGTAATCCTCTGCGCTTAAAGAGCTGAAAAGCTCCTTTTCCGTATCATCGCCGCTTCTGAATTGGCTCTTTCTTCGGGGAAGCTTGAACAAAAGGAGGAGAAAGAGGACGATCGCGATGACCCCGTAAATGAGGAGAAAGAGCCGCTCTCCGCTGAGCAATGAGAAGAGACGATTCACTGGGATGACTCGCAGGCTTGAGACGGGGAAGAGTTTGTCAGATGTTCTACACTCTGCGTGACTGGATTAATCAGGAGGTCGATGGGGAGAGAGCGGGCCAGCGTTTCACCTCTCTTGGTGAGGGCGGCTGACCAGACCTGGAAACGGTTCCCCTGCAATGAGGTGATTGACTCATCAATCACTATTTTTTGAGCTGTCGTTATTGTGCTTGCCAGCAATGTCTCTCCCTGAGAAATGCCAACAGCGTACAGATCTGCGCTGGAAATGGCTGGCCAGCTCATTTCCAATGGGAGTCCCTTTTTTGCAATTTGCGGTGTGATGAGAAGCTCATAATCTTGCGGAAAAGAGAGCGTATAACTCCGTAAAGTCTGGTCTGCGAAAAGGGTCCAGAGGATCATCTTGTGATCCTGGACGGAGCCAGCCGTAAAGAGAGGATTCTTTTGGGCGAGCGCACTGGCGGGATTTGCCTGGTAAGCGCGCGCAAGCTTCAAGACCAATTCGCCCCCTTTGCATCGGACCACGTTGAGGAGAAGAATGGCTGCGGAGGTTGTCACAATCAGTCGGGGATAACGGCTCCCGTGAAGGAGGGAGAGATCTGTAATCTCTCTCTGTTGAATCGGGAGACGGGATGCCGAGATGTCAAAAAGGAGCTCTCTCTTTCCGCTCGGCAGATATTGGTGAATCCGGGGCCCCTCTGCAAAGAGAATATGTTGTTCCAGCCAGGTAAATGCGCTCGGTCTGATGGGGAGGGTCAGGCGCCGGAATTCAGTCGGTTGATAATCGCGGCTTGGGTCAAGGCGGTGGAGTTCTCCATTCTCGGAGAGTACCCACAAAAATTTCTGCTGATCTGAACTGAGAAGGCGGGGGGATTTGAGATTCAGAGGAAATTTTGAGATCGCGTTGAGGTTGGCTTTGCCATAAGGAGCGGGGATCTCATAGAGGCTCTTCGTGTCTTTCCCGAGCAGAAAAAGAGTGTCATTGATCCATTCGAGGTCTGCGGCATGCCGCATCTCCTCAAAGGAGGGGGCTTCTGTCAATTGCCACGTCTGCAAGAGCTTTGCAGAAGCATATTCCTGGTCTGGCTCTTTTTTTTCAAAAGATGTCCGGAGAAGAAAAGGGAATGTTTCTTCTGACACGGAAAGAGTCGGAGCTCTCTGAATAATCCCGGAGAGAAAGGACGGAAGAGCGATCAGAAACAAGAATATCATCGCAATAAGCGATTTTTTCCCCATAGATGAACCGTCTCAAATAATGAGTTCACGCCGCCTTCAATTTGACTGCTGGTTTGCGCAATTCCTCAATTTCCGCCTCGATCTGCGCAATGACTTGATCGATTTGATAAACCTCTTTTCTGCCGAGATTGCGCAGAATTTCCGCACTCTGCCTCAGCTGATGGTACGCGTCAGTTAAAATTTGACGTTCTTTTTCTCTCTGCTGGCGCAGTGTGTCGATCAGCTGGTTAAAATCATCTGCGACAGCCTGGAACTCCCCATTATGGCCCAATCGAAGAGGGGGTTGTTCCCATCTCCCCTGCTGCAGATCCCGAATTCGCTCCTGCAAGGCGAAGATTGGTTGTGAGAGTCTCTTTGCTGCAAGGAGGCTGACAGCGGTCGCGGCGAGAATCATGATGATAAAAGTCTGTTCCAGATTATGGGTCAGGTATTGCTGAGAGAGGGTCAGAAGATGAATGGCGGTGGGAGAAGTCACAATGCCCGTCCTAGTCAATGAGCCGATATTGAGGTCTGCAATGTAGCGGACTGCCCAGTAATAAATCCCGCTCAAAATGAGAGCGAGAGACAAAAAAGCGATCGTATATTTTAGTTGTGTTCGATTCATTTCACTCTTCATACGTCTTGGACCTCCACTCATGATTTTCGGAAAAAAGACGATTTGACTTGAGGGAGCCGCTTTGTATAGAATAGAATGCTCTCTGACGCGATTTATTTAGTTGAAATTACTACCTTTTTCAGTTTGGCTTTTTGACATCATGAGGAGGGCCATTTGCAGAAACGGAGTGTAAATTCCTGGATCATTGCGCGGGAAGGAATTCCCTTTATTCTCTTCTGGACCCTTCCTCTCCTGATTGGGATCTTTTTTGATGTCTATCTGCTGAGTATTGCAGGTGCGGCAGGGGGAATCCTGACCGCCCTCTTCTTCAGGAATCCTCCCCGTCATCTTCCCGCAGGGGTGACCCCTTCAACAGTGATTTCTCCAGCAGATGGAAAGATCGTTGATGTGAGTGAAGTGATCGAATCCCGGTTTTTAAAGAAGATGATGAAAAAAGCCAGTATTTTTATGTCGGTTACCGATGTCCATGTCAATCGCTCTCCAGTGAGCGGAAAGATTATCGATCAGATTTATTCTCCCGGGAAATTCTTAATGGCACAGCGTCACAAGTCGTCTGTCTTGAATGAACAAAATGCCTATTGTTTGGAAGTGGATGACGAGAAGAGGACGGCTGTGGTCTGTGTGCAAATTGCCGGTTTTATTGCAAGGCGCATTGTCTCGTATTTTGGAAAAGGGGATTCCCTCACTCAGGGTCAAATGATCGGATTGATCCGATTTGGTTCAAGAGTCGATATTTACCTTCCTCTGTCTGCTGAAATTCGAGTGAAAAAGGGAGATCGGGTCGCAGGTGGAGAAACCATCATAGGAGAGCTGGCGAGGTGAATACCATTTATTTCCTGCCAAATGTCTTTACGACGGCAAACTTGTTTTTTGGGTTTTATTCTGTCGTTTCTTCGCTGAACGGCGATTACGTCAGAGCGGCGGCTGTCATCATTATTGCCTGTCTGTTTGACTTGCTGGATGGCCGCGTTGCGAGGGCGACGCACTCTTACAGTCAGTTTGGCGCCGAGTACGATTCCCTTGCGGACGGCATATCCTTCGGCATGGCTCCCAGTCTGCTCGTTTATCTTTCCATGTTGAAGGTATTTGGCAGAATCGGCTGGCTTGCCGCGTTTCTCTTTCTCGCCTGCGGCGTTCTTCGGCTGGCCCGATTCAACGTACAGTCCAAATCGATTGAGAAGAGTTATTTTCAGGGATTGCCCATCCCCATGGCGGCCGCTACGCTTGCTGGCGCGATGCTTCTTATTGAAGAGGCGGCTCTGCGGGGTGTCCAGCCTCACTTTACCGAATATCTCACCCTGCTCATGACATTGGTTCTCGCTCTCCTCATGGTGAGCGATGTGAAATATAAGAGTTTCAAAGAAATCGATCTTAAGGAGAAACGCTCCTTTGGCGTATTAGTCATTGCTCTCTTTCTCCTTATTATTGTGGCCTTGAAACCGGAAATCATGATTTTTACATTGGCGGGTACTTATGTTGTGGTCGGTTTGACGGGTTGGGTGATTTCATCGTTAAGGAAAAAGCCGAGCCAAAAGCCGGAATCTCTGCCGGTCGATCAGAAGAGGCTCATTTTCTTTCCAAAGAGAAAGAGAGAGAAGCGTTCAAAATGGCGCTCTTAATATAAAAATAGTACCTGTTCCTCTTCGAGCGAATTTTTTTTCTTCTTCGAGCGAGGCCGCAGGCCGAGTCGAGAAGCTGCTGCAGAAGGAGGCGTAATGAACATCAGTGTTGTGGGAGCAACGGGCTTAGTGGGGCGTGAGGTGATTGAGACGCTCGAATCCAGAAATTTTCCCGTTGACCGAATCCGCTTTTTTGCCTCGAGCCATTCAACGGGAGAAATGCTTGTGTGGAGGGAGAGCTCCCTCTCCGTCGAGGTGCTCGATGAGGAGCATTTTCATCCCGCATCCGGAGAGCTTGTTTTCATGTGCGTGGATGCCGCGATCAGCAGGCATTTTGTCCCCCAGGCGCTTGATTGCGGCGCTATCGTTATTGATAATTCTTCTGCGTTCAGACTGGAACCGGACGTCCCTCTGATTGTTCCGGAGGTCAATGGCGATCTTCTCCAGGAAGGGGGTGTTTCTCTCATTGCAAATCCCAATTGTTCTACAGCGCAGTTAGTCATGGCGCTGGCTCCTTTGGCTTCGGAATTTGGGTTACAGCGGGTCATCGTATCAACCTATCAATCGACCGCAGGGGTAGGACAGGATGGGATTGATGAGCTTTCGAGCCAGGTTGTCAGTCTTTTGAACCAAAAGCCGATATCGACAGCGATCTTCCCCAGACAAATTGCCTTTAACTGTATTCCGCAGATCGGCCCTTTCGATGAGGAGGGGAATTCCGAGGAGGAGCTCAAGATCGTTGGCGAAACCCGCAAAATATTGCGCCTCCCTGATCTCGCTGTGGCTGCGACGGCTGTCCGCGTTCCTACATTTTGCGGACACGCGCAAGCCGTGTTGGCTGAAACAAATACGCCTGTGACGCCTGCGGATGTCTTTGCAGTTTTCTCCGGGCGTCGCGGAGTGACTGTTTATCCGCATCAGGAAGAGTATCCAGATGTCATCAGTTCTATTGGCACAGATGATGTTTTGATCGGCCGTATCCGGCGTGATCCTACTGTCCCCTTTGGAATCCAGTTCTGGACCGTGGCAGATAACCTTCGCAAAGGCGCCGCTCTCAATGCTGTTCAAATAGCAGAGATGTTGCTATAATTAGTTAAGATCTTAAGGAGAAGATCACTCTTGAAAACCCCTTCACTTATCTTCCCTATGCTTCGTTTTCTTGCCATTTTCATCTTTGCTTTCTCGACTCCTTATTCACTCTTGGCTCAGAATGCAGTGGATCCATGGAGTGAGGAGGAAGAGGATTATCTGGATGAAGAAGAATCGATTGATGAGGAAGGGGGAGATCTGACCGATGAGGAGGAAGGGGTTGAAGAGCCTCCAGTGGAGGAGGGAGAGATTGGAGAGCCTCCAATAGAGGAGGAAGAAGAAATAGTTCCGCCTTCGGGCAAGACGCCGTCGGCTCAACAGCCTGTTGTGCCGCCCAAAAAGAAGCCAGCGCCATCGGGAGAAATATCCCTCACCCCTCCTGCTCCTGTGCCGACAGCGCCGGTTCGGCCGACACCCGCACCTCCCCAACCCTCCGCCGCCCCCCCTCAATTGCGATTCGAAGAGAAAAAAGAAGAAATCGAAAGTGAGCCAGAGCCTTCTCCTCTCTTTCCGACAGATGAGATTCTGCTGGAGGCCGTGGAAGAGGAGGATGATGAGGCCGATCTTTTTCAGAGTGACATCGGGAGGGAGCTGGAAGAGAAAAGGATCGCCAAGCTTCCACC
>JACQJE010000188.1 GCA_016205125.1 Deltaproteobacteria bacterium
GGACAAATGCGCCCATAGTGAGTGGGGTGGACATCCCGGACTTCAAAGCCGGCCCGCTCTCTGGTCAATCCCCCCGGTCCCAACGCGCTGAGGCGGCGTTTATGTGTCACTTCCGCGAGCGGATTCGTCTGATCCATAAATTGGGAGAGTTGGCTGCTGCCAAAGAATTCGCGAACTGACGCCATAATCGGCTTGGGATTAATAAGGTCGTGCGGCATGAGGGTCTCGACGTCCTGGAGACTCATCCTCTCTCTAATGGCCCGTTCCATTCGCACAAGACCAATCCGGATCTGATTCTTCAGCAGCTCTCCAACGGAGCGGACACGGCGGTTCCCGAGATGATCAATATCATCCACACTCCCTTTGCCATTCTTGAGATCAATCAGGTAGCGGACAACTTCCAAAAGGTCCCGTTTTGTCAAAACGGCATGGTCAAGGGGTGTATCAAGCCCAAATTTATAATTGATCTTCAGCCGCCCAACAGGCGAGAGATCATATCTATCCGGGTTGAAAAAGAGATTGTCAAAAAGAGCACGCGCTGTCTCCAATGTTGGAGGCTCACCCGGCCTCAATCTCCGATAAATTTCAATGACCGCCTCATCAGGCGTCTCAATGCGGTCAATCGCTAATGTATCCCGCAAGTAGGAACCCATGTTAATCCCGTCAATAAACAGAATATCCAAGGAATCAATCCCTTTCTTGCGAAGCGTCTCGATAGATTCCCTTGTCAGAACATCATTCGGGTGAAACAATATATTGCGATTCGAAGGATCTGTAATATTTGCCGCTGCCACTTTGCCCATCAACTCTTCGACCGCTATCGGCAGATGCTTGATCTTTGCTTTTCGGATTTTCTCGGCAACCGCCTTCCCAATCTTGCAATTCTTCTTGACAAGTACTTCCCGACTCTTGGGATCAATGATATCGAAGGCAATTCGCTGCCCTTCCAAATAATCAATATCTAAACTTCGGAAGATCTTACCCTTCTGGAAGGTAATTGTCTCTGTATGATAAAAATAATTCAGAAGTTCTTCTGTCGAATATCCAAGAGCCTTTAACAGAATGGTCGCATGCATTTTCCGGCGACGGTCAATTCGCACATAGAGGAGATCTTTGTGATCAAATTCAAAATCGAGCCATGAGCCGCGGTACGGAATGATGCGCGCCGAGTAAAGGAGCTTTCCGCTCGCATGCGTTTTCCCTGCATCGTGATCGAAAAAAACACCAGGTGAGCGATGAAGCTGGCTCGCAACAACCCTTTCTGTCCCGTTAATGATAAAAGACCCATCCAGAGTCATCAAGGGAATTTCCCCTAAATAAACATCCTGTTCTTTGATATCTCTGATCTTTTTCGCGTCTGTCTCCTTGTCAACTTCCCACACGACGAGCCGGACCGTAATTCGCAGCGGAGCCGCGTAGGTTATTCCGCGTTGACGACACTCATCAACGTCATATTTCGGCTTGTCCAACGTATATTTCTCAAATTCAATAGATGCGCTTTGCGAGAAATCCTGGATGGGAAAAACAGAATTAAAAACCTCTTGCAATCCGATATTTCCCCGCTCCTCAGGCTTCTTATCGAGCTGAAGGAATTCATCGTACGACTGATGTTGAATCTCAACAAGATTTGGCAGTCTGATCACCTGTTCAATCTTGCCGAAATCTCTGCGAATACGGGAATTATGGGTCAAGAAGGGATTGACCATTGCTCTTGCACCTCACGTTCTCATCCTAGGAATAGATCCGGACAAAGATAAAAGAATCTCCTTCGTAGATACACCCTACGTGAGATCTTTTTTATTTTTTAATTGTCCATTAATAATGATCCAGCGATCGCCTCAAAACTCGGAGTTATTTGAGAGATACCTTTGCTCCGACTTCTTCCAATTTTACTTTAAGCTGTTCTGCATCCTTTTTAGACACGCCTTGTTTGACTGGTTTCGGCGCTCCCTCAACCAACTCCTTGGCTTCCTTTAACCCCAGCCCTGTCGCTGCTCTTACTTCTTTAATGACCTTGATCTTGTCGGCACCAGTCTCTTCAAGAAATACGGTAAATTCTGTCTTCTCTTCTGCCGCCGCATCCGCTGCCGCCGCTCCTCCCGCTGCTGCCAACGCCACTCCAACCGGAGCTGCTGCGGTCACGCCAAATTTAGACTCCAATTCCTTAACGAGCTGCGAGAGCTCCAGAACGCTCATCGATTCAATGAAGGAAACAACATCTTCCTTCGTTACTGTTTGTGCTGCCATCACTCCCTCCTATTGATTCTCCCTTCTGCGCTAAGGTTTCTCAGCCCAGAATTCGGAATTTTTACATCTTATCTTATTCTTTGACTCCCCTTTTCTGCTCAATCCCTTTCAATATCCATACGAAATCTCGAAGTGGAGCATGTAAAACATTGACAAAATTTTGAAGCGGCGCGGCGATAGAACCGACCATTTTTGCAAGAAGCTCCTTTCGAGACGGAAGCGCTGCAAGTTGAAAAATCACTGCGGTATCGACCAGCTCACCTGCGACAGTAGCAGCTTTCAGACGAATTCCCGGTTCAGCCGACTGCTCATCCTTTCTTACATACTTAGTAATCACCTTTGCCATTGCGCTTGGATCTCCAAACGTAAAAGCCATCGCAGTCTGTCCCTTCAAATACTGACGAAGCGATTCATTTGGCGTCCCTTCAACGGCCAGATAGGCCAAAGTATTCTTTGCAACTTGAAAAATACAGCCTCTCTTCTTTAACTCCCTGTTAATCTCCTGAAGTCGATCAAATTTTATCCCTCGAAAATCAGAGAACACCACGGCAGTACTTCTGTTAAAACGGTCGCGCAATGTCTCTAAAATTTCAGATTTTTGTATCCGTTTCAAAGAATCCGCTCCTTATCGCTCTTTAAACTTCCCATCCTGATCAGAATCAGAGGGCCGAAACCTCTATACTCTGAGGATCTATTTCCACACCCGGCCCCATCGTGGCGGAAATTGTAATTTTTCGGAAAAAAATACTTTTACTCGCTACCGGCTTATTTCGCAAGAGGGAATCGTAAATGGCCAAAAAATTCTCTCTCAGCTGGGGAGGCGTGAGGTGTTTTCTCCCAATTAACGCATGAACCACACCCCCTTTATCCGAGCGATACTCGACTCGGCCGCTTTTTAACTCGCGCACCACTTTTCCAACGTCAAAAGTAACTGTTCCCGTCTTCGGGTTGGGCATTAAACCTCTGGGGCCAAGAATCTTTCCAACCTTTGCTACCGTGCTCATGACATCGGGCGTTGCAATGGCATTGTCAAAATCGAGCCACCCTTTTTGGATTTTCCCGACAAGGTCGTCACAACCTACAAAATCCGCACCCGCTTCTACTGCCTCTTTTTCCTTATCTCCTTTCGCGAAGACAACAATACGTGTCTCTTTACCAATACTATGAGGGAGTACAACCGCTCCGCGAACCATCTGATCTGAACGGCGAACATCAATGCCGAGAAGAAACGCAGCATCCACAGATTCATTGAATTTTGCAGTCGCTGTCTTCAAAAGAAGCGGAATCGCCTCATCAAGAGGGTATTGCTTCCCACTCTGAATTTGTGATTTCGACTCTGAATACCGTTTTCCCCGCCTTTTAGCCATATTTAAGTCCCTTCTCCGATAATAATCCCCATACTCCTCGCTGTTCCTTCAATAATCTTCATTGCAGAGTCCACATGATCCGTATTCAGATCTTTCATTTTCAGCTCAGCGATTTCACGCAATTGCGACCTCGTAATGGTTCCAACTTTTTCCTTATGAGGCTGTCCTGAGCCTTTCGCAATTTTTGCAACCTTTTTCAAGAGAACCGCTGCAGGGGGAGTCTTCGTGATAAAAGTAAAGGAGCGGTCTGCATAAATAGTAATGACAACAGGAATGATGGTGCCCGCCTGCGATTGCGTCTGCGCATTAAATGCTTTGCAAAATTCCATAATATTAACACCATGTTGACCCAACGCCGGACCGACAGGCGGTGCAGGATTTGCACTCCCAGCCGGAATCTGCAACTTGACCAATGCTGCCACTTTTTTCACTGCCATATTCCTAATCCTTCTCAACTTGTATAAAATCGAGTTCTATCGGCGTTGCCCGTCCAAAAATACTGACAAGAACACGAACCTTCCCCTTATCTAAATTGATCTCTTCTACAACGCCGTTAAAATTGGCAAAGGGACCATCCACCACCCGCACCTTGTCTCCTTCAGAGAATGCCGCTCTCGCTTTCGGTTTTTGGATCCCCTCCTCCATCTGAAGGCTGATTCGTTTCACTTCATCCTCGGAAATAGATGGCGGCTTCGTCTGCCCGCCAACAAATCCTGTCACGCGAGGGGAATCTTTCACCAAATGCCACGTTTCATCGATAAAAATCATCTTTACCAGGATATAACCTGGAAAAAAACGACGCGCGCTGGTCCGTTTTTTTCCTTTGACCATTTCGACCACATTTTCAGAAGGGACAAAAACTTCTCCAAAATACTTTCGGAGCGGACTCTGCTTAATTCGTTCCTCTAAAGCTTGTTTTGCCTTGAGCTCGTAACCTGAGTAAACATGAATGGCATACCACTTCATCTCTCTCTCAACAGCACCTCTTTCTTTCTTGCGCGCTTTTCCCGCCGAAGACGACTCCTGGCTCTTGCCGGAATCCTCTCCTTTTTCTGCTTTCTGTCGTCTCTTCAAGGAATCCTCTCCAACCTAAAGAGTTCTCATCCGGAAATAAAATGCGCCAGTAGATAGAGCAGACACTTTTGCAGCCTGCCGCAATAACATTTCATTTCCAGAGAGAACTAAAGAATCAACTTAAAAACATGAGCCCAAAAAGCATCAAATAATCCCAAAATCGCTCCTGCAAGCAGCATAATCACAACAGCCACCACAGTGGACGCAACTATCTCTTTCCGCACCGGCCATGAAACTTTCTTTAACTCCGTTATGACTTCATTCATGAAGTCATTGGCACGCTGATTCCGTATCAGATAAAGCGCTAATCCTCCGGCGACTGCGAGAGGAACAACAACAAAAAAAGCCTCTCCTCCCGGAACACGCCGCGCCACGCCAAGTGAAACAGCAAACTGAGTCACAAGGCGCTCCACGACATACCACACTAAAGCACTAAAAGCTAGAAAAGCAGCTACAGCAATTTGTCGGTTATTCAAAGGCTACCCTCTCTCAATGCTGGCAGGCCAGGAGGGACTCGAACCCCCAACACCCGGATTTGGAGTCCGGCGCTCTACCGTTGGAGCTACTGGCCCATTCATTGTCGAAACAATCCCTTATTTTGTTTCACGATGTGTCACATGAGTCCGGCAATAACTGCAATACTTTTTTAACTCAATCCGGTCTGGCGAGTTCCGTTTGTTTTTCTCTGTTGAATAATTCTGGCGCTTGCATTGCGTGCAAGCGACCGTGATAATGATCCGCATTTTACTCTACCACCTCACTCACGACACCCGCGCCGACCGTATGACCCCCTTCACGGATCGCAAACCTAAGCTCCTTCTCCAGCGCCACCGGCTCCACCAACTCCACTTCCACTGTCACGTTGTCTCCAGGTACCACCATCTCCACATTCGAC
>JACQJE010000189.1 GCA_016205125.1 Deltaproteobacteria bacterium
ATCTTGTAGCCGGCCGCAGTAGATTGTCATTTCCGGATGAACACTCAATTATTTCTCAGGAAAACGACCATGTTTTCAATAAAATTGCCAATGGTTGTTTCCCGGGCGCGCGGGAGGTATCCGCTCACGTCATTTTGAGGGACTGATGGATCGAATTTGATGTAGATGTGGTAGTTGATCATCGTGATGAACTGATCAGGGCCGGGGAATCCTCCAGGCCCGTCAAAAATCTCTCCTTCCGCATTGATGTAAGGTTGAAGCTGAAGGTAACCGCTGTTCACGAAGATCCCATAGCGTCCAAAGAGGGAATGATCGTTAAAATAAGGATCAATGGCCCAGAAGACTCGAAGGGTTGGGAGATTCTCAAATGTTTCCGTACGGTTTCCCTCCCCCCGCGATACCGTTTCTTCTGTGCGCTTCACCTCAAACCGAAGCGTGTGGAAGAAATCAGGCTTTTGGATCTGGACACGGGAATACTGATAGTAGACATCTGGTGGAAGCGGAAGGATGTTGTTTGACCTCAATTCGCCAATCAGCTCGTCAGCTGAGCGCGTGTGATTGGAACGGATGTAATGCTCTGAGAGCTGTTCTGCGTGTTTAAGATAATTCTTGACGACGGGGAAAATGTCATAGTCGTCAAATTTCAGAAAGGTAGAGAGAATATCCTGTGCGGGCTTGGAAACAAGCGCTAATCCCTCCGCCTCATCTACATATTTGTCATTTCGGATCGGCATCTCCCGCGAGATTTTTTGGCGGAGAGCTTCTTTCTCTTCGGCGGTGAGGCTGTGCCCCTTCGCCTGACTTTGACTCGATTCCTCCAGCGCGAAGGCTTCTTTGCGCTCGCGTGGAGTATAACCGGTTATTGAGCGATCTCCAATTCGGCTGATTTCCGACGGCGCATGCGACGTGGTTGGAAATCGGTAAATAGGAGAGAGGAGGACTTGTTCCAAATCCTCTCTGCTGAATCGCTGGCGCGGAGAATGCGGATCATCCTCATGGAGAACGATCTGGTCTGTATCATAGAACTGCTTCTGTATGTAAAGAGGGTGAAAGTACTGCGAAATTTCTTCCTCAATCCAAAAGGCGGAATCTGCCGCGGAGAGTCCGCTCCGCGCCAGGCTTAAGCTGGCGAAAAGAATGAACAGACTTCTCGTGACAGCAATTCTGGAACTCATTTCATAACCTCTGACGATCTGCATGTTCGCCGTGATCTCTTATTGGCGAAGAAAGTTCGCAATATTCTTCAGAAAGAACTTCAGTGTTTTGACCCGCTCGTCAATGGAAAATCGCGTCGCATCTGCTCCCGAGTCTTCTGGATGAAACGCAGTATAAACATGGTAAGTCACTGACGTGATCGGTTCCTCTGGTCCCGAAAATCCTCCGGGGCCGTCGAAGACCACCCCTTCCGCGTTGACATAGGGTTGAAACTCAACATAGCCGCTGTTGATCCAGGCTCCATAGGTGCCAAAGTCATCATGATCCTTTAATCGGTCCTCAATCTTCCATGCGGAGCGTACTGTTGGCAGGTTGTTTACCACAATCTTCTCTGCCCCTTGTCCTCGCGTCACAGGTTCCTGCGTTCTCTGGACTTCATAGCGGACCGTATTGAAAAGGGCCGGTTTGTCCATCTCGAGATTGGAATATTGGTAATAAGTCCCCTCTGGAATCGGAAAGATGCCGAGTTCTGTTAATTCTGCAATGAGCCTTTCCGCCTGCCGCGGATGATTCTTTTGCAGATGTGCGGGAGAGATCTCTTCACTCTGTTTGAAGTAGCGCTTTTTTTCAGGCATCGGGTATTCGTCGTAATTGTCGAGATCGATAAATCGCTCAAAAATGGCCTCGACTGATTTTGGAATCAGCGCAAAGGCTTCTGCTTCATCTTCATGCCGTTCCGCAGGATCGGCGGTATAGGTCTCATTTTTTACGCCCGATTCAATCTCTCTTTTCTCTTCTTCCGTCAGAGGGCGGCGGAGCTGAGCACTCTTCTTCTCCAGCAAGTACTCCACGAGGAGAGGGACCTCCTCCAGAGCGTAGTGGGGGAGGGCGAGTCGCCGCACAGCGAGAGTGAGATCCTGACCTGCCTGAGGCTCGAGCCGTCCCCTCGTGTAGGTGACCCCATCCAACACGATCTGATCTGCTGTGTAAAATTCTCCCTTCAAAATGCTCGGTGCAAAGTATTGATCGAGTTCAGTCCGGATATCGCCCTCTGCAGTTGCGGTGAAGGTCAAAACCAGCATCACTCCGCCGGCAATATGGCCGATTAAATCCCTATTTATTTTTTTCTTCATTGATTGCTCCCTGTTACTTTATGGGAAGCTTTAGCATATTTTGCAAAGAGCTTCAGCGAATCTGCCAACGCCCCCGTGCGGACTAATTCCAGGAACAATTGATACCCCTCCCGATACGCGCTGAATTCATCTTTTTTCTCCAAGACAGAGAGAATCACTTCAGAGAGGTGTGAAAAAACGTCTCTCTCCGCAAGTTGATTGGCGACACTCCACCATTCAATGGTGGGATGTGTCTCTGCTAGTATTCTTGCATAGAGATTGACGGCGCGAATCAGCGACGTGACATTCTCTCCACTTCTTAAATATTCACCCAGCGCGAGAAGGAGATGTTCCGTTTCTGTGGGGTAATCTTTCGCCGTCTTCTTAAAGATCCCCCATGCGTTCAGCAGAGACCGCGAGGTTCGGCTCTCTTTCAGGG
>JACQJE010000190.1 GCA_016205125.1 Deltaproteobacteria bacterium
GGCTAAACTTATTCTAGTAGATTATAAAAAAATATAATTATATGAAACAGAATGATTTCAGAAAAAAGATGAAAAAAGGGGTCTATACGACCGTTGAAGCTCATCTCGTTGCCTATGCAGATGACCCTAAAGTCGTTAACCTCCAGCTGCATCAGTGGAAAGAGAGGGGGGAAATTCTACAGCTAAAGCGAGGGGTCTATGCCTTTACAGATGCGAGTCCAGAGATTGCGGAGATCGCAAAACATCTCTATTTTCCCTGCTATTTTACTCTTGAGTATGTCTTAAGCCAGAGCGGCATTATTCCGGAGGCAGTCTTCACCTATACTCTGGTGACTCCGAAGACGACCCGGCGCTGGAAAACCCCTTTTGGAACCTTTTCTTATCGGAAAATTAAGCGGGAAGCCTTTACTGGATTTGATTCAAAAACATTGATCGCAGAAAAGGAGAAGGCGCTCGTCGATTATTTTTATCTCAATCAGTCAAAGATTGAGCCAACTCACCGCTTCTGGGAAGAGTCGCGACTTAACGGGGAGGGGATTAATTTTGAGAAAGCGCTCAATTTTGCAAAATTGTTCAAATCAAAAAAACTCACGCGACTTCTGAGGAGTTTCAAAGATTATGCAGAATCTCATTAGACTGGTCGAAGATCTTAAGAAAAAACCTGGAACAACAGATCAGCAAGTCTTCAATTTGATCCGGGAATACTTGCAAGTACTCATTTTAAAAGCACTCTATCAATCCAGATATGGAAAAGGCCTCTCCTTTATAGGAGGGACCTGTCTTCGAATCTGCTACAATCTTAAACGATTCTCTGAACACCTCGATTTTACGCTTGATCGGAAAATTCCAAACTATTCGTTTCAAGAGCTTAACGAAATTATCGCAAGATATCTCAAGGGGACCGATTTTGAAGTTGACCTCAATATCAAATCCGAAAAAGTCGTCCAAAAATCGTTTATCCGCATCCACAATATTCTGCATTTTTTTGCACTCTCTCAGCGGCAGGAGCAAAAAATCCACGTAAAACTCGAGGTGGATATCAAGCCGATTGTCGTTTCAGATCATGATATCGAAACATACTTCGTCACAAAATTGGACGAACTTTTTCCGATTCTCAAACACCGCAATGAGACCCTCTTCGCTGGGAAAATTCTTGCGATCCTCAATCGAACCTATACCAAGGGGAGAGATTATTACGATCTCATCTGGTATCTCAATAAAAAGATCGATATCGATCTGAACTACTTAAATCGAGGTCTCAAGCAGGCCGGACTTGAGCTTCAATTTCATAACAAAAATGAAGTGATCGAGCATCTGCAAAAACAGATCGCCCGAGTCTCCACAGACACTATTTTAAAAGACATCGGCTCTTTCTTGGAAGATGCAAGTGAGGAGAGATGGGTGAGAGACTACTCATCCGTTTTCAAACAGAGCGCTAAAGATTTCTTAGAGAAATGATCGGCCAGCCATTCGATCGCAACAATGGGGCCTGATGCCCTGGCCGTTGGCTTCCTCCGAGTCTTGCTCGACGTTGTACCTGATTGTTTGCAATTATTCTATCTCCGTTCCTTCATTCAAAATTTAAGCGTTCTACCCTCTGTGTCAACTTTTACGACAGATACTTTCAAAGAGATCATTCCTAAAATTTGCTCCAACACGCCTGGTAATTTTCGCGAAAGAGCTCAAGCCGACTATTGTATCTTTCTTATTTTTTCGACTAATTTTCTAACCTGATCCAATGCTATGCGAACATCATCTTCCGATAGGGTTTCTTCTGCCATAAAGGGATAACGCTCAAAAAAATAAAAGGCAGTAATTTTCTGGCATGCTTCTCGAAATTCTTCAAATGAAGGATCGAACTCAAGAGTTGCATTAATCAACGATTCGAGATCATGTATCCGTTCAAGTTTCCATCCTTTGGACAGCAGGAAAGCCTTGAGAAATTTTTCGAGAGATTGTTGCAGAAAAAATCCAGCTGCTTCTGGATCGTCCTCTTTCAAAAGATGAGTTACACGCGCCAGATCCTTCTCTGCGATTCGTATCCAGTCCATAGGATAGAGAGATTCTTTACGCGGCATACAAGACCTTTCCCTTGCGGAGAATTTCATCCAGAAACTGATCGCCAATAGCCAATCGTTTTTCTATTTCCCCTGGTGTCATCACAAGCGTTTCCAAGGGGATCAGGCGTTTTGGATCTGAGAGAATACGGCGCACTTGGGTCCAACGGTCAATAAAACGGTCGGAAGTTTCCTTTATGATCAGCAAATCGATATCACTCCCTTTTCTGGGTGTTCCGTAGGCGTAAGAACCAAAGAGAATCACTTTGAGGGGCGCATAGTTTTCCATCAGGCGCTTCAAAATATCTTCTATAATCTCATTTGGAGTATCGGCTATTTTTTTTGCGCTTGTCATTTATTCTCCAAAACGACTTTGTTAATAGTATCGCGTCCTTTGACGAACGGGTCAAGATGGCAGCTATTTCTCAGTTTGCTGATCGAAATCCATGGCTATCTCTCGGTCTCCTGCCGCGTTATCCCCGCCGCCATCCGGGTTGCACATCCATAGACAATCAGAAGGACGAGAGAAGTCTGCTCTGGGGGAGGTGGCACAGCTCTCAATAAATTATTCCTCGAAGCACCTTTACGCTATGCGGTTCGACTACCTTGACAGGTTTACCGAGTAGGCGGGGGGCTCAGCCCCCGCCCCTCACCGAACCGTACGTGCGGATTTCCCGCATACGGCTCTTCCAGGTTATAACAGTTCGACCTGTTGCTGTCGGAATGGATCAGGTATTGCTGGTAGTGGTTTGATCAGTTGTGTCATCTCATTTCCCCATGAACGCAGTCGCTTCCATGTAACCGGTCGCTTTTGACGGCGATACTTTCGGTTTAGATATGAGAACAGAATGCGTTTCACAGATTGAGCCTCTTTGTGAAGAATGGCTATCGAATTCCCATAGCGAAAATAGTTGACCCATCCCCGCCACGCGCTCTGGGCAAGCTCTTTTGCCTCATGTCGTGGAAGGTTTGGGTATAATTTTGCTTTGAGATTCTCTCTCAGCGCTTTGCGAGCACGCTCTGAGGGCTGTCTGGCAATCCAGAAACGTCTCCGGTTGTCCGAAAAGCTCCTCAGATGAAACTTGAAACCGAGAAAATCAAATTTCGATTCGTGGCTTCGCATGCAATTTCGCATATCCACCATTTTCGTCTTTGACTCTTTGAGCGTCAGTTTCGCCTCTCGCATCCACACATACAGACATCTCTTCATGGTGAGCAGCTCATTTCTCAGCTTGCTGACGATAATAAAATCGTCTGCGAATCGAATGAGCTGGCTGCCACGCAGTTGCCGGGAGACCCCTTCAAATTTCACATCCAGTGCGTAGTGAAGGTACACATTGGCCAGTAGAGGACTCAGTGGCCCTCCCTGCGGTGTTCCTTTCTCAGTCGGCTGCCAAGGCTTGTTCCACTCTCTGAATCCTGTCTTCAGAATCTCTTCGATCAATCGTAGAACTCGCGGATCTACAATTTGTTCTTTGAGCATTCCAGACAGTTTCTTGTGCGACACGTTATCAAAGAAGCCTTCTATATCGGCTTCTAATACATGTCGGTGAGAGTAGATCAGATTGGCAGCTTCATGGGTGCACTGATAGGATTTCTTTCCGGGGCGAAAACCGTACGAGCAGGAAAGAAAAATCTGCTCGTAAATCGCTTCCAGCAACAGACTCAGAGCTCTCTGGATGACCCGATCGTCTCTATCAGGAATACCGAGTGGGCGTTTCTTTCCATCCCGCTTGGGAATGTAAACCCTGCGAACCGGTCGTGGGTGATACGACTTGTCTCGTAATTGCCTGGATAGCTCATTGGCGTACTCCCACTCTCTCCCTTTGATCTCTGCGCAAGTCTTGCCATCCAGTCCGGCGGCACCGCCATTGGCAATAACAAGTCTTGTCGCATCATAGAGAATGTGAGGATCCAGCAACCATCGATACAGGTCCCAGTGTTTCCGTCCACTCTTCGTCCATTCCGCCAGTCGGTTCTGTACGCGTAGCGTTTGCGGGCTGAGGGACATTCGCTTCTTAGCCCTGGTTGTACGCATCGTACCTCCTCTTCACGTCGCGCCGTTCCCCGATATTGGCTGGACCTGTCTCCCCCTTCGCCATGTACGTAGCTTTCCTACGTTCCGACTACTATGGGTGACTCTGACTTCTCATATCGCCCCTGATGCCTTATCTATTTCGGCTTTCGGGTGGAGTCTTTCACCCTCGCGGCTCCTGCCATATGAGATCTCAGCAGTTAGACCGTACACCTTAGCTCACCCGCCCACGACCTCCCGCGAGGGAGCGCGTTGCCAGGATGCTCTCCGGCTTCCCCCTGCAACGTATCGCCTTCCGCCCCTCCAACTGCTTGGGCCTCTCTCCGTCTATCCATTAACTCGCGCCACAGTCGTTCACTTTCGTTTGGGCTGATGAGCCTTGCTCGCACTGCAAACGCCTTGCAGCGCTTTACCTTGCTTCCTTAATCCGCAACGTCGCCGTTCGCAGACCAGCAAGGGCTTTACCTGGTGGTACCGGTTCCTTCCAGGGTTCCCAAATAGAAAATCGCGCCACCTTGCGGCGCGCGATCTCGGTTTGGGAACGTGGTCCACGGTCCCTCTTGCTCGTAATGGAGGCAGGCGGGCTCGAACCGCCGACCCCGACACTGCCAGCGTCGTGCTCTCCCAACTGAGCTATGCCCCCACAGTTTGATCTTTCATCGGTAGTAACAAAGCAACCCATACGATGTCAATTTCCTAGGCTTGGGTTCTCACCCTATCCTCTCATTTTTTTCCTGAATCTTCCGATTCATTAAATATAAGTCGCAACGCTTCTCAATAAGGATGAAAGATCATGAAACGAAAAATCTTTTGTTTCGGAGTTTCATTACTGCTGATTCCCCTGCTCACCACCTGCGCCCCAGGGGGGAAAGAGGGACCCGTTACGACAGCCGGAAGCACCACGATCACTTCCGGGTCAGTGACTGCCATTTTCCCGCCGGGACCTTCCGGAACGGTCGAAGATCTGACCCCCCAAGTGACTGCCAAAGGGGGGCATGGTACTGCTTACGCTGCTACTACGGAAGAGGTGCTTGAACAGATTCGCAGTGCCACTCCCTGGCCCGATATGGGGAAGATCCTCTGCGCCATGCGAATCATAGTCAATGGAAATGAAAACTACATTTTTACATTGGATCCTGATGCGACGCAGGGACAGATCTTACAGCTTCTCTGCAGTGAACTCAAAGGAAAGGCCCTCTATCAGCTTATTCCGCAACCAGACGGCACTTTCGTCTGGATTCCGGTTTCCACAGACACGACGGCTGGCGTCTTCACTTCCAATGTGAGTGGAATTTTTGCGATTGCTGAGGTCGGACAGACTGCTGAAAGCCCAACGGCCCAAAATGGGTTCATCACGAATACCTATGCGGCACTCTCAGATTTAACTATTGAGAAAATAACCTTTGTCACAGAACCTCCCGTCTCCCCCTTTAATATTGACACTATTGACGGGACAATTACAGCGGGTCAAACCCCCTTTCAAAAAGAACACAAAATAGGATTGCCTGGGCCGGGAGGGAGTTTAGAAGGGCTCAAGCACAGAATCAGGGTCGCTATTTACATTAAGCTCTCGCGCAATAACCAGGTTGTTGCGCGCTATCTTGTGGGTGCTGCTTACCTGCGTCATGGCGATCTTCCCAAAGGGTTTGGCGAAAAAACATTTGGCGACTGGCTGGAAATTTATGCCACTGAGGCGACAAAAGCTCTTGGACAAATCTTTATCAAGGGGACGGCTCCTTCTGAATTTTTCAAAGGGCGTGAGGCATCCTTGCCCGATACCATTGCCATTGCAGGAGTCGCCGGAGTTTACGAGTGTGCAGACCGCTATGAGCCCAATCGGATTCAACTGAAGCCGGACCCCGAGTGTGAAGACGGCCTCCCCGTTCAAAGCATGTATGTTGGGAGATGCGCCTATAGTGCATTTGACGGGGGCGGACAATTAACTTACGACAATCTCATCAATTTTCTGTCACTGGCAGACGCCTTAAAAAATGCCAATGAACCAAATGTACAATATCTGCAGCCTCAGCCAGCACCTCCAGTAGTGAGCTATCTTAATCATGTTCCAGATCCGAATAACTTCACACAAACGGTCATACCCACCGCTGTGGGTCTCGCAAGCTCTACAACAATTCCGATGGATTTCAGCCCCTACTTCAATGGCCTTCCAAAGGACATCTTCCCGGACCCGCTTGGCAAGATTGAAGTAGTCTGCACAAAGCCTGCAGCTCCCGGGGCGACAGAAGGGGAAGATTGTAGCCCCGGTGCAGAGGATCCCGCGTTAAGATGCGTCTCTGGACTCACTTGCTGCAAAGAGGTTATCCACGATCCAACCACAAGCGCAGTAACCGGATTTAAATGTGTTTGTCGGAGCAGTTGTCCAGCAGGAGACGAGTGTCATTAACCCTTGGCATAACCATGTCTGAGAGTGTTGTATTTTGTCATGGCTGTAGTGGACCACAACCCTTCGTTGAGCGCGTCGGATTTCGCGACAATTGTTCGACCTGCGCCACCGATCTTCACTGTTGCTTCAATTGCCATTTTTATGATGCGCGAGCACACAACCAGTGCAGAGAGCCGCAGGCCGACTATGTGAAAGACAAAGAGAGGGCAAACTACTGCGAATACTTTCGGCCCGCCTCAGGGGAAGAAATGGAGGGGCGGGGGTTTATGGGGAAGAGGAGCGCCCAGTCCAAAGCGGCGCTTGCGGCGGCAGAAAAGCTTTTCAGGAAGAAGGGTTGAAATCGGAATCGCGCTTGTCTTTAAGAAGCAGATCGCCTAAAAATACCAGCGTATGAGCTTATTTCCCTACCTTCGTCGTCAACGCTGGCGCTACCTTCTCGGTATAGCCTTACTCCTCCTGACTGCCAGCTTCATCATGGCCATTCCCAAACTCGTGCAAAAAACCATCGACCTCCTCCTCCGGATTCATTCCTCTGCAGAGATTGCCCCTTACTGCATTGCAATCATTGTACTTGCTCTGATCTTCTGCTGTGTGCGAATTGCCTCCCGCTATTTCATGTTCAATCCAGCGCGGACCATCGAATACGATATCCGCGGAGATTTTCTTGCCTTTCTTCTCGCTCAGCCGATTTCGTTCTTTCAGAAACATGCGACGGGAGATCTCATGTCGCGCGCAACCAGTGATTTGGGAGCGGTGCGTGCCATGCTGGGCCCGGGAATTCTCAACGTTGTCAACACCCTCATTTACTTTACCTTTGCTTTAATCATGATGCTCTCAATCCATGCGCGCCTCACCCTCTATGCCCTCCTCCCTCTCTCTCTTCTCTTTCTGATGGCTAAACTTTCGTTTCGGAAAGTTTATGAAAGATCCCGCGCAGTTCAGGAACTGCTGGGTCAATTAAGCGGCCGCATAGAGAACCGCTTGAGAGGAATAACGATTCTCAAAGCATTCCATCGGGAAGAGCAGGAATCGGAAGAATTTGCGACAAAAAACGAATCGATGTACCAGGCACACTTAAAGCTTGCGCGCACGCGCTCCATGATGTCGGCTCTCTTTGGCGTGGCGGGAAGTTTTAGTACAGTCATTCTGCTCGGCTATGGCGGCTTTTCGATTCTGAATCACACGCTGACGCTTGGAGAATTTGTCGCCTTCAACAGCTACCTCGCCCTTCTTGCCGGCCCCACAATCGCGCTCGGCTGGGTGCTCAACTCCATCCAGAGAGGAGTGGCTGCGTTTGAGCGCCTCCGCCCTTACTTGCGGGATCAGAGGAAGATCCTTCGCGGATCCTTCACTGCGTCCAAGGACATGGTTTACCCTCGAGCGAAGCGAAGGGCTCAGGATGACAAAAGTCATAAAAATGTTTCCCGGAGTCACACCAGCAGGTTTGGCGCGATAAGGCGAGCCCGAAGAAGATTTAAAGGAGAGATTCGGTTTGAGGGGGTCGCCTTTCAATATCCAAACGCCGGCTCAAACTCTTTTGTACTGCAGAATCTTTCACTCCCGATTCCGGCGGGATCCACACTCGGCATTGTCGGTCCGATCGGGGCAGGCAAAAGCACGCTCGTTAAATTAATTCCACGCTTATTTGAAAAGAATGAAGGGAAGATCAGCCTGGACAGCGAAGATCTTTCTGGCATTGATCCTGGAGAGCTGAGATCTGCTATCGGTTTTGTCCCCCAGGAAGCCTTTCTCTTTTCCAGGACACTTGAAGAGAATATCTTGTTCGGCCTCAATCGGAAAGTCTCTAAAGAAGAGAAGGATCGGCTCGCTTCAGAAGCGGCAAGGCATGCTCAACTGTCAGGAGAAATTGATCTCCTTCCCGGAAAATTGCACACCGTCGTCGGAGAAAGGGGGGTAACCCTCTCTGGAGGACAGAGAAGCAGAGTGGCCATCGCGCGAGCTCTTGTCGGTGATCACGACATTTACATTTTCGATGACGCGCTCGCCAATATCGATAGCGGAACAGAGCACCAGATTCTCATCTCTCTCAGGAATCTCCTCTCTGGAAAGACCCTGATCTTTGTGGCGCACCGTCTCTCCGCAATTCGGGAGTGTGATCAAATTATTGTTCTGGAAAATGGAAGAATGACACAGAGGGGGATTCACAAAACCCTTCTCGAAGAGAAAGACGGATATTACGCGCGAACGTATCGCATTCAACAGCTGGAAGCGCATCTGGAGTAATTGTGAAGCGGGAACCTATTCTTCTGCTCGATGAGGAAAGTGAAGAGATCTGGGGAAGGGCCTTCGACCGCCGCCTTCTCCTGCGGCTTTACCATTACATTCGCCCTCATCGCCCCCTGTTGATCCTCTCGCTCGTTCTCCTCCCGTCAGTTGCTCTCTTTCAACTGGCTCAACCCCTCCTGATAAAACTAGTCATCGACACCTTTCTCACTCAGGACCCGTCCAATGGCATCCTCCTCTACCTGAAAGAGCATTTCACTCCAAAAGAGGGGATTCTGTTTCTGTCGCTGATCTTCTTTGCCGCACTCTCTCTGGAACATCTGTTTCGGGCACTGCAGCTTCAGACGATGCAAAAGCTGGGGAGTCTGACGATGAGAGACTTGAGGCAGGATGTCTACGATCACACCTGCCGCCTCCCGATGACGTTCCTCGACAAACAACCGGTTGGCCGCCTCGTCACGCGAGCCACAAATGACATCGAAGCCCTTCAGGAAATGTTTGTCTCCGGGCTCGTGACCGTAGTGGGCGATCTGGCACTCCTCATGGGGATTGTCATCGTCCTTTTTTCTCTCAGCTGGAAACTCGCGCTGGTCGTCTACGCCATTGTTCCGATTCTTCTGCTCGCCACCTGGTACTTCCGAATGCAAATTCGTTCAGCCTTTCGGGATATCCGGATCAGGATTGCCAAAATCAACGCCTTTTTGTCCGAGCAGATATCGGGGATGTCCGTCATACGCCTCTTCAACCGCGAAACTGCAAACTTCGCTGAATTTGACAAGATCAATAAAGCTCACTACAGGGCGCATCTCCGCTCGATCTCGAATGACGCCATACTCTATTCGATTGTCGAGGCCTTCGGCTCAATCGCCATCGGCTTGATGATCTGGTACGGAGGCGGAAGACAATTGACGGGTGAACTCACCCTTGGAACCCTTGTTGCCTTTATTGGATATATCGAAAAATTTTTTGGCCCCATCCGGGACCTCTCGAGCAAATACACCATCATGCAAGGAGCCATTGCTTCCCTGGAGAAAATATTTGAAATCCTGGATACACCCTCTGAGAAAATCCGCTCTTTGCCGCAGAAACTCAAAACAATGCGCCTGCGGGGAGAAATTGAATTTGAAAATGTGACCTTTTCGTATAATGACAATCAGCACGCCGTACAACATATCTCTTTCTCCGTCTCACCCGGAGAGATGCTCGCCCTTGTCGGTGCAACAGGTGCAGGAAAATCGACACTCATTAAACTCCTCAATCGTTTTTACAGAAACGCTTCGGGAACGATCCAACTCGATGGCTGTCCCGTTGAAAAACTCGATCTCGACTTTTTGCGTCCTCAGATCGGCTACATTCAGCAGGATGCCCCTCTCTTCAACGATACAGTCGCTTACAATATTTCACTTGGAAGAAGGGATATGACGCTGAAGGAGATTGAAGAGGCTGCCAGGAAGGTTTCTGCAGACAGATTCATTCAAAGACTGCCGCAACGCTATAATGAGATCATCAGTGAAGGGGGGACCAATCTCTCCGCTGGTGAGAGACAGCTGATCGCTTTTGCTCGCGTGATTCTCTATGACCCGCCCATCCTGGTCTTTGATGAAGCGACTTCCAATATCGATGTCGAAACAGAATCTCTTTTACAAAGGGCAATAGAAACCGTGACCCGCAACCGCACTACGATCGTCATCGCCCATCGCCTCTCCACCATCTGCTGCGCAGATCAGATCCTGGTCATGCACAAAGGAGAAATCAAAGAACGAGGCAAACATGAAGAACTGCTGAGAAGCGGCGGTCTCTATCAGACACTTTACGAGTTACAATTCCAAAAAGCATCATCCTCCCACCCCAAAAAGTAATACTTTTTGGGAACCCTGGGCTGGTGGGTCTGCGGTTTCGATATTCTCATAAACCCTTTCGCAGCTTACTCTTTTCAGCCCGATAAATCTCCGTATAACTGCATCGGGCGCACGTCACCGTTGTAAAACGCCTGTTAGTTAATTTAAAAATCGTTGCCCAGAGCCCTCCCGCAACAAGCATCTCTCCAATGTCACATTGAGAATTGGAACATTTGGGACAATGAAAGTTAATTCTTTGTGTCAAATCTGATTTTTTCATTGTTACACTCCACAAAACCTCCTGTAACTTCTCACTAACGTGAGGTTATCCCCCCCTCCCCCTTGATGGGGGAGGGTTTGGGTGGGGGTGCATATTCCTCAACTTATTGAGAAGTTTCTTAACCCTCACCCCAACGCCTTGAGAATCTCCTTGCAAAAAGGAGGGAGATCCTCCGGCTGTCTTGAAGTAATCAGTTTTCCATCGACGATCACTTCCGCATCATGATACTGCGCGCCCGCATTGATCAGATCATCCCTGATGGCAAGATAGCCTGTGACCTTTTTCCCTTTCAGAATACCCGCCGACACCAAGACAGAACCCGCATGACAGATGGCCGCTACGACTTTCCCCTTCTCAAACATCTGACGCACAAAATCGACCGCAGGTTTGTGTCTGCGAATATAGTCCGGAGCCCAGCCTCCCGGGATAATCACTGCGTCTGCCAGAGAGGCCGAACATTCCTCAAAAGAGAGATCTGCCTCCGCAGGATATCCGAACTTCCCTACACATTTCTCTTTCTGGTGACTCGCGATCTCTACCGCATGCCCCGCCTCTTTCATCCGGTAATAGGGATACCACAGCTCCATGTCTTGATAACTCTGCGCCGCCAAGAGAATAATTCTTTTGCCACTATCCATCAGCATCTCCCTCTGTATTGAGTTGTCGAGGTCCCTCTTTAAGATCCTTCGCTTCGCTCAGGATGACAAACTGCTTACTGTCATCCTGAGCGAAGCGAAGGATCTTATTCACTTATCAAAAAAATCTCAAAATTGACAAATTCTTCTACCGTATGGCACAAATCGCGTGGGTGCATTTTTACAAATCTGCAGAGATAGAAGGAGCGCCAATCGGAAAAGGCGAAAGTGACACAATGACAGAGACCCCCTTTAAAGAGCGCGAAAATCTCATCATTCTTGGCTCAGGCCCAGCAGGTCTGACGGCCGCAATCTATGCCGCACGAGCCAATCTGGAACCTCTTGTCTTGGAAGGATATGAAGCAGGCGGTCAGCTCATGCTGACTACAGAAGTGGAAAATTATCCCGGTTTCCCAAACGGCATTCTCGGCCCCGAGATGATGCGCCTCTTTAGAGAGCAGGCAATCCGCTTTGGCACTCGCTGTCTTCAGATAGACGCCACAAAAGTCGATTTCTCCAAGCATCCTTTTCAGATTTGGGCGGAAGACAAACTCTTTAAAACAAGCGCTGTCATCATTGCCACAGGGGCCTCTGCCAATCTTCTCGGCCTCCCTTCCGAATCCAGACTCCTCGGTCACGGGGTCTCTACGTGTGCCACTTGCGATGGGGCATTCTTTAAAGGGGATGAAATCACCGTGATCGGCGGGGGGGACAGTGCCGTCGAAGAGGCGATTTTTCTCACCCGATTTGCCTCTAAAGTCACCCTCATCCATCGGCGCGATCAGCTCCGCGCATCCAAGATCGTGCAGGAGCGCGCGTTCAAGAACCCAAAGATTCATTTTCAGTGGAACAGCGTGCCAACGGAGTTCCTAGGTGAGAAAACGCTGGAAGGCGTTCGAATCAAGAACGTTCAGACCGGCAAAGAAGAGGCCCTCCCTTGCCTGGGGGCCTTTGTCGCAATTGGTCACACCCCCAATACAAAGATCTTCGCCCCTTATCTCGAACTCGACTCAAAAGGATATATCGTCATCCGCAATCAGACGAAGACCAATATCGATGGCATCTTCGTCGCAGGAGATGTTCAGGATGCCCGCTACCGTCAAGCTGTGACTGCCGCTGGAAGCGGCTGTATGGCCGCCTTAGACGCGGAGAAATATCTGGAAAGCCTCCCTCATCTTTAATAGCAGAGGGTCTCTGCTACTTCACGCCCCAGCAGAGGTACTTGGTGCGGCAAGCGAAAAATTCCACCTCGACACCTTTGAGGTCTTCTTTCATCGCCTTCCACGCTTCGTGAGAATAATCGGCATGCGACAAATACTTTCCAAAAAGTGCCACAAAGGGATTCACCACAGAGAGAAGACCCTCCGGATAGCGCACGTCCAGGACAACCAGACGGCCTCCGGGACGAATCCAAGTCACTGCCCGGTGGAGGACCGCTTCCCATTCGGGAAAAACGCAGACCGCGTAGGCACACAAAACCGCATCTACGGGGTACGGGACATTCATCTGCAAGGCGTCTTCATGGATGAGGCGGACATTTTTCCACCCCCCTTTTTCCACTCTCCGGTGGGCGACGGCTAACATCCCCTCGCTGTAATCGACGCCAATGACCAGCCCTTTCTCTCCCACCGCTTTGACCAAGTGGGGCAAATTGAGCCCCGTGCCGCAAGCAAGGTCCATCACGACCGCCCCTGGCTTGATCTCCAGTTTGCGAACCGCGCGCGCCCGCCGACCAAGATAGATTTCTCTCAGATCGTATAATTTTGCCTGAATGTCATAGGAACGACGGATTTTTTCGATGTCTGCAGACATTTTCGCCTCCATCGGAGAACTTTCTGCACGCATGCCTCATTTAATCATCGGCATATTTCCAAAGGCGGTTTAACCTTTGGTATCAAAAGTTTCCAACGCTTCGTCATCAAAAAAATAAAGTCTTCATACGCTCTGCCGATAAATACATATGTCTTCGATCACAGTCAGAAAGATGGGGGGAAACGCCGATGAGCAGTACCAGCAATGAAAAAATCATTTCTCTTCTCAACGAAGCCCTTGCTCAGGAATATGCCTGCTTCATCCGCTACAGTACCCATGCCTCATGCGTAAAGGGGCCAAACAGCATGCCATTGAGAGAGCTCCTTAAAGAAATTGCAAAAGATGAATGGGAGCACGCCGACATGCTGAGAGAGCGCGTCGTGAGCCTCGGCGGACAACCGACCCTCCAAGTCGAGAAAATCGAATATGCAGAAGATTTTGACGAAATTCTTAAGATCAACATGACGGAGGAAAGAGACGCCATTACCATGTATCAGGAGATCCTGCGCCTCGTACATGAAGAAAAAGCCCTGCTCCACGACCAACTGATGCACATATTAGCAGATGAATTCTGTCATCTCGAAAAATTGCAGAGACTTCAGTCGCATGAAGAGGCGGCAGAAGTGGCACCGGTGCTCAAACAGGTCAAGTTTAAAACCAAAATCGCTTAATTGAGTTGAAGGAGAAAAAAATGAA
>JACQJE010000193.1 GCA_016205125.1 Deltaproteobacteria bacterium
ATCGAGAAATTGGTAAAAGGCCTGAGCAATATTGTCATGAGCAAACTGATAGCTTCCCGTCGATGAGCTGTCAACCGCAATCATATGGAGATTGCGCCCCTTCTGTATGGCACTCACGACTGCTTCGTCCCGCCAGGATCCCACCTCTGCCACATCGTAAAGATTAAACCGCGTTCCAAAAACCGATGCCAGGTTGAGAATGCTCTGCTCTTCTTCTGTGAGATGAGAAATCCTCTGCAAAACCAGACCCACAGCATCTTCTGAGACCTTCAGCGCATTGATGCGGTCGGGGAGACACCGCCATTTTCCCTCCTCGAGGAGAATCGCCTTCTCTTCAAAAAGCGATTTCATCAGCTCGCAGATAAAAAAAGGATTTCCCCGCGCCCTGGTCTGAACAAAAGTCACGACTTGCCGCAATGTCGCTTCATCCAGCAGGCCTCCCGCCTGCCTGAAAAACTTCGATAAAAGATACTCGACCGCGACCTCATTGAGAGGGGCGAGCTGAATCTGTTCAAAATGCCCTGCATCGAATCGGGAAAACCACCTTCCAAATTCTGTATCTCCCAGCTCAAGAGCCTCGCCCCGATAAGCGGCAATCACAGAGAGGGGCGCCGTCGCCTGTTGGTTCTGCAACTTCTGGAAAAAATATTCCAGCCACTTCAACGTACTCTCATCCGCCCACTGCAGATCATCAATAAAGAAGAAGAGGGGGCGGTCTGACTTGGCGAGGGCAAGAGCCAGCCGCCAAAATGCGAACAGAAATCTCTCTCCTTTCTGCTCCGCCGCAATCGATACCGGCCCTTTCGCCCGGATCATCTCCTGAAGAGGAGGGAGAAGATCGGCAATCAACTGCGCGGAATCATTCACAGCTTCGCGAACGTCAGCAAATATTCTGCTTCGTTCATCTTCCGGGAGTGTATTAAAGTACGCCATGAGGTCATTAGCGCACTCAATCAGCGGATAATAAGGGGTATGGCGCTGATTCTCCCTGCACTTGCCTGTGACAAACCACCCGCTTCTCTGATTGAGAGATTTGGAAAATTCCGTCATCAGGCGCGTTTTACCAATCCCCGCCTCACCTCCGGTCAGGAGGACATTCCCATGTCCGGAGCAGGTCTTTTCGAGGAACTCGGAGAGCTGTGACAGTTCAGCATCCCGGCCTGCCAGGGGAGGCGTGTCCCAAAGGGGGGATGAGGTATCATGGCGGCCCAGTGCGACTCTCCCCTTGTAGGATCTCTCCTGCTGGAGATCGTAAAGGCGATTCAAATCTTCAGCCAGACCCGAGGCGCTGTTGTAGCGTTCATCCGGATTCGCAGACAGGAGCTTGTCAATAATATCTGCCAGCACTTCCGGCACATCGGCTCTCAACTCCCGCAAATCCGGATAGCGGCGGCTCTTCTTGTCCTTGATGAGCTGACCGGGGTCACTCGCATCAAAGGGTGCTTTGCCTGTGAGCAACTCAAAAAGGATCACCCCCAAGCTGTAGAGATCCGCGCGATGATCCATCAGAACCGATTCCCGAAGATCGAGTCCTTCAGGAGGCATGTAGGCGAGCGTCCCCCCCATCCCCCTCCCCTGAATGATCTGAGATTGCATCTGGCCTGCAGATTGCGCCAGGACTTTTCCGAGGCCAAAGTCAATCACTTTGAGGAAGGGATGATCGAGTGCTTCAGGAAAATCTCCATGCAGAATGAGATTCGCCGGCTTAAGGTCACAGTGGATAATATTTCTCAGATGAGCATATTGAAGGGCATCGAGCAGCTGCAGACAAATTCTCACGCACAGCTCTACATCGAGAACGCCGCATTCATTGAGAACCTCTTTTACATTTTTGCCGCGAATGTACTCTGTGACAATGCCAAAAGCTCTCTCTTCCGGATCATAAAAAGAGTTCAGAAACTGGACAATGTGGGGATGGGAAAGTTTATTTAAAATATCAATTTCTTTCTGGAGACAGGGAAAAGCGGCGGCGCCAATGCTGTCACTTCTCACCAGTTTGATAATCACCGGCTCCGGACGATCGACCGTAGTGGCAAGGTAGACCTCACTAAGATTACTCTGCGCGAGGAGGTGATCAATGCGAAATTCGCCATTGATCAGCTCCCCTTCTCTGAGGACTTCCAGCTTGTTTGAAGAGGCCGTTTTTGCCACGTTATCTTCTACTCACACAGGTGAATCTAATTTCTCTATCGGAAGAAAATAATGGAAATTAAAGGGTTGCAGAGAAAAGAAAATTTGGTAGGATGAGGGCGCGATAAAAAAGAAAAAAACAAATATTCTGACAAGGATGTCATCAAGATGAACTCGGATCTTCACACCTTTTATGATTTCTATCAGATTCCCGGCAAGGACCTCTTCAAAAAAGCAGAGCAACTCTACGAATATATCGAAGACTGGACTCGCCGCGGGGGGTACACTTACCGGCGCCCCAATGTGACGCCGATCCGGAATCGGGTCACGATTCTCGATCCCTTGACAGGAAAAGAGCGCGAGATGATCATGATGGGATCGAATCACTATCTGGGGCTTGCAGATCATCCAAAGTTGGTAGAATCAGCCATCCAGGCGATCCGAAAATACGGGGTTGGAAGCAGCGGAAGCGCCCTCCTGACCGGAACGTCGGCCGCTTATCTGGAACTCCAAAAGAAAGTTGCCTCACTGCAGCACCGTGAAGACACGGTCATCTTCCCTTCGGGGTACGCCGCGAATCTCGGAACCATTGCCGCACTCGTGCGGGAAGGGGATGTCGTCCTCTTCGATAAGCTCGCCCATGCGAGTATCATCGATGGCTGTTACTTATCCCGGGCGGCCCACCTCTCCTTCAGGCATAATGACATGGACGACCTCCGGAAAAAACTGGAAATAAGCGCGGAACGCTATGCCGGGAAGTTGGTCGTCGTTGAGGGGGTTTACAGCATGGATGGAGACATAGCGCCGATTCCTGATATTCTCGGGCTCTGTCAACAATACGGCGCAAAACTAATGGTCGACGAAGCCCATGCCTTAGGCGTCCTTGGAAAAAGGGGGCTCGGATCCATTGAACACTTCGGACTGGAGGGAAAGATCGATCTGGTGATGGGAACTTTCAGCAAAGCCCTGGGGTCGGAAGGAGGCTACATTTGCGGCCCCAAAGATGTCATCTGCTATCTTGTCCATTACGCCCGCTCCCACTTCTTTTCGACCTCTCTCTCTCCGTGCAGCCTGTCTGCTGCCACTGCGGCGCTTGACGTCGTCCTGGAAGAACCGCAGAGGCGCACCCAACTCTGGCAGAATATCCACTATCTGAAAGAGGGTCTGCTCCACCTCGGCTTCAATGTCGTCCGCAATTCAGAATCGGCCATTATTCCTGTTGTGATTGGGGAAGAAACCATGATGCGGCGCATGGCACAACGCATACACGAAGAGGGGATTTACCTCAGCCCTATCCCATACCCCGCCGTCCAGCGCAATATGGCAAGATTCCGTTTTTCCGTCATGGCGACTCATACTCGCGAAGATCTCGACCAGACTTTATCTGCGATGGCGAAAGTAGGGAGAGAATTCGGTTTGGTATCAAAAATATGGTCAGGATTCAGATCGACTCCACAATAGATGCCCTGGATCCGCAAAAATGGGATCAGATCGTCGAAAGAGACCACATCGTAAGTCGGCACGCCTATTTGAAAGCAATTGAGCGCGCTGAAATCAACGATTGTCAATTTCGGTACGTCACCCTGCAAGAAGGGGATCGCATTCTTGCGCATACCTGTGTCTACTCCATGACCTTTCCCCTTGATCTCTTTAACGGCGGATTATCGAAAAAGGCGGTCGACTCCGTTCGAACGCTCTGGCCGCGATTTCTCTCCACGCGCTTTGTCGAATGCGGCACCCCTGTGGCCCTCGGCCACACCTTCTCTTTTGCTCCAGATGGAAACGTCCGGACACTCCTCTCATTCTTACTGGAAGGGATCGAAACCGTTGCATGCTCCTTCCGTCACAAAACTATCCTCGTGCGAGATTTCATAGAAGGAGATCTCGGCTGGGCAGGAGACTCGTTTCCAACAAAGGGTTATGGCAGAGTGCCCAATCTCCCCAATACCTTTCTGGAGATCCGCTGGCACTCTTTTGACGAGTATCTCGCCTCGCTCAAGAGCAAATATCGAAACGAAGCAAAAAATCACATCATGCGAGCGCAGAAAAACAGTATCCGTTTTGAAAATAGAGCGAATTTCGAAAACCTGGCAGGAGAATTGACTCGTCTTTGGCACCAGACGTATGAACGCCCTCACGAATACCGAAGAGAAATCCTCACTCCAAAATATTTTGAGGCGATGGACAGCGAACTCGGCTCCCAATCAGGCGTTCTCCTTGCATGGAAAGGTGTACAATTGGTCGGATTCAGTCTCTACCTCCTCGATGATGACACCCTCCGATGGCAGTATTCGGGAATGGATTACGAGGTGAGCCGCGAAGCGAGCCTCTATTTTAATCTCATGTATCAACTCATTGAACTCGCCATTGCAGCTGGAAAGAAAGCGATCGAGATGGGGATCACCTCTTATTCCCCAAAACTGCAGGTCGGAGCCGCAATGGAACCTCTGCAGATGTATCTGCGCCACACTTCACCTCTTTGGCATCCGGTCGTTGTTTCCCTATGGCGCTCCTTCACGAAACTCCCCAAAGGCCGGATCAGCAAAGAAGTGTTCTGCCTTGATCCGCCGACTCCTCGGACGCTGCGGCGCGAAACTCCTTGCTGTA
>JACQJE010000201.1 GCA_016205125.1 Deltaproteobacteria bacterium
AAACCATCTCCGAGCAAACAGATTTTAGAACCTTCTTTCTCTCTGCCCGCGCGGCTTTCCGGGGACTGGGTATGTCATGGGAGAGGAGATCATCAGAGTTATGGCGGCGCGCAGGCTCTCTGGCGAAGGAGGGTCGTGAGGGGGATCTCAGCTTTGCAGCCGGCCTGAGCGCGCTCATTTGGACAAAAGAAACTCTTCAAAGGTATTTCCGATAATTCGCGAACTTTCGAAATGACTGGAGGAAACCACCTGAAGACGATCCTGCGGGGAGAATTGATGATTAAACCACAGAAAGTCAGTGACATTCGCTCCCCCCATTTTGACCTCAATAAACCGGTGGGGAGGGTCAAAGAAATCGAGTTCGTGAGTTTTGGACTGCCAAAAAAACTGTAATTCCGGGGCACTATTTCCCGAGACTGCGTTTTGCCTCCACAATTCGCTGGCAACCAGCCATTCGAGCAATTTTGCTGATTCCGATTTTTCAAGACTTTTAAAGTCCTCGATGGAGCGGATTTCTTGCGGATGAAATGCGATCATCGCCAACAAGTTGCACCAGTGGTATTTATGTTCTTTTCTGGGAACGGGGCGGCGCGTATTCGTGTCAATTTGCAGGGCAGTGGTCACGCACAGCAGATCCATCAAAACTCGGATGTACCCCTGAATCACAGAATTATTCGCCGCGCCAACTTCCCGAGCAAGCTTAGCCTGCGATACCGGATTTCCTCCATAACGAATCAGGCTCTGGGCTAACCAGGTCATCAAATTCCTCGATCGATCCTGCGCGGCACATTCGCCGAGAATCCAGTCGCGGATCATCGTCACTACGTATTCTGGTATCTTTCCAGTCTGCACGAGTTCATTCGCGGCAAGAGGATGACCGCCGCACACAATATAAGCGGGGATAACATCCTCTCTGAAGTGGGGATAGCATTTGTCATAAAATTCCCTGTAAGGGAGCTGGGTAAAGATGAATTCAGTCCTTGGCAGTTTCCCCTTTCTCCCGGGGAGACGCTCCACTCCTCTCAGGATATCGATTGCCTTCGAACCTGTCGTTACAATCAGACACTCACGGCTTTCACCCTCGTCATAAAGTCGCTTGAGTGCCGTTTCCCACTGAGGAATCGATGTGATCTCATCAATAAAGACCCTCTTGACTGGCGCTTCTTTAGGAAAAAGAGAAATGAGCTCATTGATTCTTCTTTTTAAAGACTCCTGATCTGCAATGTCATCGCCATTAAGATAAAAGGCGGTAGCCGGCCCGAACGCCTGAATCGTCCTTTGAATTTGATACTCGAGCCATGTGCTCTTGCCGATCTGTCTCGGCCCGCGAATCGAGAGAATTCCCCCCGCTTTAGGCAGATCGGAAAGCCCTATTTCTGGCTCAAACTGGATCGGGCACTTCGCCAAGTCTGCCAGGTGAGGAAACAATCCTTCTTCTGAAAGCCTCCCTTTAAGAAGTAATTCATTTTTTATCTTAACGTCCATAATGATAATATCTTAACATCTAGAACGTTAAGAATCAAGCAGAATGATTCCAGCACAGAAAGAAGGACGATTCTGCTCTTCATTGAGAGACGCAAAGAGACGCAAAGCGCCAGGACCTTGAAAAGAGGCCGAAGGCGTGCCACTTGGTACGTCAAACGCTTTTTTCGACCGAGAACGAAGTGAGAAAGCTTTGCAGCCGGTCGCAATAGATCGGCAGTTCCGGATAAACACTATTTACAATCGAACAAAGGCGTGGTAATAGTTTCCGATCCTGTGATTTGAAAGAGGGAGCGCGAAGGGTGTCAGTCGCAAAGAAAGAAGTCCGGCAGGAATTGATTGCCAAGTATCGAAGAAGCGAGAAAGATTGCGGTTCTCCTGAGGTGCAGATCGCCCTCGCGACAACCGCGATCGGCAAGTTGTCAGAGCATATCAAGGCTCACCCGCACGATTTCCATTCCCGCCGAGGTCTCATGCAGATGGTTGGGAAGAGGCGCCGCCTGCTCAATTATATCAAGCGGGAGGATGAAGCGCGCTATCTGCAGTTGATACAGCGGCTGGAGCTTCGCAAGTAGGGAGAGAAACTAAGCATCTGGTTTAAGGTTGGTTTTTTCCGGTCGGGAGGGAATCGTTGCTGTATAAGACACAAAAAAAGTAATCGTCCCTTTGTTTCTTATAGAGTAACAATTCCCCTCCCTATCCTTTCCCAATCCAGATCCGGTTCATTCGAGTTGAATGACCTGTATTTTTTATCATGATCTGTAACAAAGAGGTATCCATAATGATCAAGCAAGTATCGACAGATTTGGCTGGCAGGCCCATTACCATTGAATATGGAAAGTTAGCCAAACAGGCGAATGGCGCGGTGACTGTCCGCTATGGGGACACCGTGGTTCTGGTGACGGCTGTGGCGAACAAAGAGCCTAGGGAGGGAATCGATTTTTTGCCTCTCATGGTTGATTATCAGGAGAGATTCTATTCTGCGGGGCGGATTCCAGGGGGTTTCTTCAAGAGAGAGGGGAGGCCAAGTTTCCAGGCCACACTGAATGCGCGCCTGATTGATCGTCCATTGCGGCCCCTTTTTCCAAAGAATTTTTTCAACGACATTCATATCGTGGCGACAGTCCTTTCGGTGGATGGCGATCATGACCCTGCCGTTGTGGCACTGCTGGGAGCTTCTGCCGCTCTGGCTGTTTCTCCGATCCCTCTTCAGAAACTGGTTGGAGGGGTTCGTATTGGAAGGGTTGGAAAAGAGTTTATTTGCAACCCTACGGCAAAACAGCGGGAAGAGAGCGATATGGATATCTTTGTCGCCGGAACCAAAGATGCCATTCTGATGGTGGAGGGGGGAGCGAAAGAGGTGATTGAAGAAGATATCCTCGAAGCCCTTGAATTTGGCCATCATGCCCTTCAAAAATTGATCCATTTGCAGGAAGAATTGCGGGAATACGCACCTGTCGCAAAAATGGCTTTTGTCTCGACAGAAGAAGATGAAGATCTCAGGAAGAGAGTGGAATCCATTGTTCTGCCGCGTCTCCTTGAAGCTCTGCACAGTCCATCCAAGAAAGAGCGGAGTGAACAGATCTCACTGCTGAAGAGCGAGGCGGTCACAAAGCTTCTCGATGATTATCCCGCTGAGGACCGCACCTCTGAACTGGAAGCAAGGGTCAAGCATTCTTTTGAGCGGGTTCTCGATTCCAAAGCAAGAGCGGAAACATTGGCCGGGCGTCGAGTGGATGGTCGGACCCCGACTCAGATCAGGCCGATTCAGTGCGAGGTCGGTTTTCTTCCCCGCACCCATGGTTCAGCACTCTTTACCCGGGGTGAGACGCAGGCACTGGTGACCGCTACGTTGGGAACCTCGGAAGATGTTCAGCGGATCGATTCGATGCTTGAAGTTGGAGAGGAAACTTTCATGCTCCACTATAATTTCCCTCCATTCTCTGTCGGAGAAGCAGGGTTTCTCCGCGGACCCGGGAGAAGGGAGATCGGCCATGGAGCCTTGGCTCAGCGGGCGATTGCCGCAGTGGTCCCCTCTCTTGAGGAGTTCCCCTATACCATACGGCTTGTCTCTGAGATTTTGGAATCAAACGGCTCCTCTTCAATGGCTTCTGTCTGTGGATCGACATTAGCGCTGATGGATGCTGGCGTTCCGATCAAAGCCCCTGTTTCCGGCGCGGCCATGGGGTTGGTGATCGAAGAGCAAAAAGTCGCCATTCTATCGGACATTTCGGGAGATGAAGATCATTTTGGAGACATGGATTTCAAAGTGGCGGGTACCGAGGCAGGGGTGACGGCGCTTCAGATGGATCTCAAATGCGGCGGCATTAGCCGGGAAATCATGCGGCAGGCGCTTGCACAGGCAAAGGATGCCAGAATGCATATTCTCGGAGAGATGCTCAAAGTCCTCGATGCTCCCCGCCCACAGCTCTCCAGTTATGCGCCCAAGATTCAGACCATCCAGATTAAGCCTGAAAAGATTCGCGATGTCATTGGCCCAGGAGGGAAGATGATCAACAACATTATCAGCCAAACCGGAGTCAAGATCGATGTCGACGATTCAGGAAAGATCAATGTGGCCGCAGTCGATAGCAAGGCTGTGGATAAGGCGATTCAGATGATTCGCGACCTGACAGCGGAACCCGAAATAGGACAGGTCTATGCCGGAAAGGTCAAGAGAATCGTCGACTTTGGAGCCTTTGTGGAGATTCTTCCCAATGTTGATGGTTTGGTTCACATCTCAGAGCTTTCTCACCATCGCGTTCGCTATGTGACCGACATCCTCAAAGAAGGGGATAGCGTCCAGGTCAAGGTCGTTGCAATCGATGAAGAGGGGAGGGTGAAGCTGAGCCGAAAAACTCTGATTGCCCCGGGGAGTGAGCCTGAACCGGCTCCGTCCAGCGCTCCTCAGGAAGGGAGGGGAGAGCGAGGGGAAGCGCGTGACCGCGGAGGCGATCGCGGCCGCCGGGATTATCGAAGAGGGGATCGATACGATCGTAAAAAATGACCCGGAAGGTAACTTTTCTTGTCAAACGGATTGTGAAAGAAGGCTTCGAGGAGCCCAGGCTTCCGCATTATGCGACAGAGGGGGCTTCAGGTCTTGACCTTTGCGCACATATTTCTTCTTCTGTCGCGATTCCTCCGATGGAGAGAGCGCTGATTCCGACGGGAATCACGATCGCTCTTCCTCCTGGCTTTGAAGCGCAGATCCGGCCGAGGAGCGGGTTAGCCTGGAAACATGGGATCATGGTCTTGAATGCTCCGGGAACGATCGATTCAGACTATCGGGGAGAAATTCAGATTATTTTAGCCAACCTTGGAAAGGAACCCTTTACCATCCAGCCCGGTGACCGGATTGCACAGATGGTGATTGCGGAAACTTTGCAGGCTCTCTTTGAAGAAGCTCATGATGACTTGCCTGTGACCTTCAGGGGATCGGGAGGCTTTGGCCACACGGGGTTATAGAAGAGTGATCAATATCGCCAATCTGATGACGCTTCTTAGAATGCTATTGGTGCCCGTAGTGATTGCACTCATCTGGACACCCACTGTTTTTCGACTCTGGTTTGCCGCTTCTTTTGTGATTTTTGCCGGAATCACCGACCTCCTCGACGGCTATCTGGCCCGCAAGTTCCGGGTGGAGTCAATAGCAGGAAAGATCTTAGATCCGATTGCAGATAAAGTCCTGGTTCTCTCTGTCCTGGTTGTCTTGGTCCAGATGCAGAGGGTCCACGTCATTCCCGTTCTCCTCCTGATCGCCCGCGAAATTGTAGTGACGGGTATCCGGGCTGTGGCAGCAGGCGAGGGGCTTATTATTGCCGCAGGTAAAGAGGGCAAGTTCAAGACGTGGTTCCAGATGTGGGCGATCAGTTGTCTCGTTATCCACGATGAATACCTCGGAGCTAGTGCCCACGAAGTGGGGTTGGTCCTTCTCTATATTTCGCTCTATTTCTCCCTCCTGTCGGGTTATGAGTACGTGATGGATTATGTCAGAGTCCGGCTGAAGCACTCGCCACATTCTTGACAGGGAGCGCGGCGCTTCGTTACAAGTGATACGCATTGTCTGCGGGAATAGCTCAGCTGGTAGAGCGCAACCTTGCCAAGGTTGAGGTCGCGGGTTCGAACCCCGTTTCCCGCTCCATTTTGACACTCAGTGAAAAAATAATACCCAATCATTCTTTCTGAGGATTGAGAATCTCTTCATATGACGCAGCGTCGCTATTACTCTCTCTCTCAGCATTTTCGGGAAGTCTTTGGAGAAAAGGTCTATCGCGTTGCCCTTGATGCCGGATTTACCTGCCCCAATATCGATGGAACTTTAGCGTACGGAGGCTGCACATATTGTTACGCAGGTTCTCTCTCCCCTGCGGTGCTCAAGAGGATCCCGATAGAAGATCAGCTCCAGGATGGGATGAAGAAGGTCCGAAGGCGGTACCGCGTCAATAAGTTCCTCGCTTATTTTCAGGCCTTTACGAATACCTATGGGCCGATTGAAGAGCTTAAAAAGGTCTATGCAAAAGTTCTCTCTCACCCTGAGATTGTTGGCTTAGCCATTAGCACGCGCCCAGACTCTCTCCCTGATCCCGTTCTCGACTTTCTTCAGGAGTTAGGGTGCAGTCACTACCTCTGGCTGGAGATCGGTCTGCAGACGATTCATGATGGGACTCAAGAGCGGGTGAATCGCTGGCACACGTATGCTCAGTTTCTTGATGCGCTGGAACGGGCCAAGAAGAGGGGGCTTCGGGTCTGTGTTCATCTCATCTTTGGACTCCCGGGAGAAAGCATCGAAGAGATGGAGGAGACGATCAGAGCCGTTTCAAAACTCCCGATTGACGGGGTGAAGATCCACTCTCTGCATATTCTCGCAGGGACGCAGTTGGCAAAAGAATATGGGCGCGGCACATTTGAGATTTTCTCTAAAGAAGAGTATGTCCAATTAGTCTGCGATGCGATTGCGGAGCTTCCACCACAGGTGGTCATTCACCGTTTGACGGGTGATGCTCCAGAAGCAAAGCTGGTTGCACCCCTCTGGTCCAGGAACAAGGTGGTGTTATTGGCCGATATTGAGAGGGAGTTGGAGAAGAGAAATATCGTGCAGGGGATGAGGAGATGATGCAGAAACCCCGATTGGGTGCACATATGTCGGTTGCGGGTGGAGTGACGCGCGCGTTGGAAGATGGCGTGAAGGTTGGCTGTCAGACGGTTCAGATCTTTACGAAAAATAGCAACCAGTGGTCTGCGGCGCTGCTCAAAAAGGAGGAGGTAGATCGTTTCCTCACCATGAAGAAGGCGCTCGGGATCGATCCTGTTTTAGCTCACAACTCTTATTTGATTAACCTCGCCTCGCCTGATCCCAAGCTGAGAGAGCGTTCCAAGGAGGCGATGAGGGTCGAGCTCGATCGCGCGAAAGAGTTGGGTGTGGCATTTGTGGTGATGCATCCGGGAGCGCATGTGGGGAGTGGAGAGGAGAGAGCGATTGGGCAGGTTTCTAATATTCTTACCGAACTTCTCGAAATGACGGAAGGATATCAGGTCTCTATCTTGTTAGAAAATACGGCCGGACAGGGGAGTTGCATCGGCTATTCGTTTGAACATCTGCAGAAGCTGATGGATGGAGTGACGGGTTCGAAGGTGAGGAGCCGGTTAGGGGTCTGCCTCGATACCTGTCATCTCTTTGCGGCAGGATATGACATTTCAAATTCATCGGGCTATGAGGAGACGATGAAGCGGGTCGAAGAGACTCTGGGGATTGATGCGGTGCGAGCTTTCCACGTGAACGACTCCAAAAAAGGTTTAGGGAGCCGGGTCGACCGCCATGAGCATATTGGAAAAGGGGTGATTGGGGTGGAGGCGTTTCGTCTGCTTCTTAATGACGCACGTTTTGCACATTGTCCGATGCTGCTCGAGACCCCGAAAGGGGAGGGTTTGAAGAGCGATATAGAAAATCTCAATCTCTTGAAGAGTCTCTGCGATGAAGGTTGCAAATAACTGACACGCCGAAGGTCCAGTGCAAATTTAACAAGAACGTATGGAAAGTAAGATTTTGGAACAGTATGAGAGGGTCATCAAGGGGGTCGGTTTTTACGTGGAGCTGTGCGATTGCCTCCAGATCTCTGGCAGAGAGCGGACAAGCTGGCTGCAGGGAATGGTGACCCAGGATGTCGCAAAACTCACGGTGGAAGAGGGGTGTTTCACAGCGCTCTGCGGCCGGGAAGGGAAGATGGTGGGGGTGGCTGTTATCTATGCATTTGAAACGCATTTTCTACTCGAAACGGAGAAGGGGCTGGGTGAAAAAATTGCGGCTCATTTGAATCGCTATTTGATTGCGGAAGAGGTAGAGATTAGGGAGGTCACGGGAGAGTGGAGTGCGATGAGCCTCTTTGGTCCAGAGATATTTAA
>JACQJE010000202.1 GCA_016205125.1 Deltaproteobacteria bacterium
CTCCTCGCTTTTGGGGGCTATCTTTTCTATCTGGATCGTTACTTGTCGGCTCGCCTTTCAGACCTGCAGTGGAAAGAGCCGATTCTGATCTACTCCGACAATACCGTTTTGAAAAAAGGGGGGGAATATTCCCCTTCTCTATTGGAGAAAAAACTCCAGCGACTCAAATACCGAAAACTCCATCCGGCCATGCGCCTCCATCCAGGGAGCTATCATGCAGAGGATGGAAATTACCTGATTGATGCCCGCCCCTTTCCGGACCGCGATGGGAAAGTAAAAGACGCCACGGCGAAGATCTCCTATGCAGGGAGCACGATCCGCGAAATCTTGCTCCTGCCCGATGGAGGGGAACTCGCCACTTTCACCCTGGAACCTGAATTCATTGGGGAGATCCAGGAAGGGGAAAGGGAGAGCCGCATCCTCGTTCAGCTCTCCTCCCTCCCTCCTCAGCTTCTCCACGCCGTTCTCAGCATGGAAGACCAGCGCTACCTTGAACATAAAGGTCTCGACCCAAAAGGGATTTTGAGAGCGCTTTTCAAAGACCTCATGCACCTCTCCTTTGTCGAGGGAGGGAGCACCATCACCCAACAGCTGATTCGAAGCACCTTTCTGACTTCCAGGAAGACGCTCTGGCGCAAATTCAACGAAATGCTTCTCGCCATCCTCCTCGAGCGGAAATATGACAAAGAAGAGATCCTGGAGATGTATTTCAACGAAGTCTACATGGGTCAGCGGGGGGCAGAAGAAATTCATGGGGTTGCGGCCGCTTCAGACTACTATTTTGGCAAAACACCTGACAAACTTTCACTCGCAGAGTGCGCCACGCTTGCTGCCATTATCCCGGGCCCCAATTACTATTCACCGCACAGACAACCTCAGCGTGTCATTGAGAGAAAGAAACTAGTGCTCGAGAAAATGCGCTCCCTTGCCCTGATTACAGAGCAGGAGTATGCATTGGCCGTTGAAGAACCGCTCAATGTCGTCCCGAAAACCTCAGCGGAAAGAATCGCCCCTTATTTTGTCGACGCGATCCGTGAACAGCTGAGAGAAATGAAACTCCTGAAAGCTGGAAACATTGTGTATTCGACACTGGATGCAGATCTCCAGCGCCTCGCCAATATGGCCGTCTCCCGGGGGGTCACGTTTCTGGAGCAAAGCTATAAACACCTTTCCAGTGAAGAAGATCCCTTGCAATCCGCAATGCTTGTGGTGACCCCGTCATCAGGAGAAATTCGCGCGATGGTAGGAGGGAGGAGTTACAACGCGACGCAATACAACCGCGCGCTCCAGGCGAGACGTCAGCCAGGGTCCCTCTTCAAACCGGTTGTCTTCCTGTCTGCGCTCTCCTCCAGAAGAGAGGATGGGAAGGCGTTTACCCTCTCCACCCCCCTTGAAGACGCCCCTTTCAAACTTCAATTTGGCAAGCAGACATGGGAACCGGAAAACTACGATGAACAATTCCGCGGCATCGTCACGCTTCGCACAGCTCTGGAGCAATCGATCAACATCCCGACGGCCCGGCTGGCAATGGAGGTTGGCCTCCAGCGGATCAAACAGATGGCTCATCAACTCGGTTTTGTGAGCGAAATCCCCCTTTACCCCTCCGTCGCTTTAGGGAGTATGGAAGCGACAATGAAAGAGGTCACTCAAGCCTATTCAACCCTCGCCAATTTCGGGACCAGAATCCCGCTCTACTCGATTCGCTTCATTACAAACGGGGAAGGCCGGACACTCTATCGCGCCCGTGAAGAGAGTTACGAAGTGATTTCCCCTGAAGTAACCGCTCTTCTCGTCCATGGCCTTATCGGTGTTGTCAATAATGGAACCGGAGCCGCCGCGCGAGGTTATGGCTTTAACCGGACAGCGGCTGGCAAGACAGGAACGACAAATGATTTCAAGGATGCCTGGTTTGCCGGTTTCACGCCAGATTTGCTGGCTGTGACGTGGGTCGGCTTTGACAGGGGAAAGAGTTTAAAACTGACAGGGGCGGGTGCCGCCATCCCCATCTGGGCTAACTTCATGAAAAGCGCTTCGGTTTATTTTGCGGAAAAAGGGTTCACCTTTCCCGAGAATTTGGTGAAAGAAGAGATCGACAGAGAAACGGGCTTTCTGGCTGCGCCGGATTGTCAGAATATCTTCACGGAATGGTATCTTCCGGGAACAGAGCCGACCGAGTATTGCGCGACGCACAATCCCCAATACGCGGCTGAACATTCCAAGAGCACGAAAGGGGGCGTTCTCAATTTCTTCAAGCGCTGGTTCTAAGAAACAAGTTATTTATTCTTGTCCTCGTATTTGCGCCATCACCTGACTACAGCGAGTGCAGAGATCGCTGGCTGAGCCAACTGCGGAACTGTAGATCCAGCAACGAGGGCATTTTTGACCTTCTGCCGCACCAGCGGATACAGTGAGATCCCCTTCTTGATGCTCTACGAGGAGAGTAAACTGAATCTCCTTTGGGGAGCCTGCAGCCACTGCCTGAGATACAATAAAGAGTTCTGCCAAAAGGGAACTCTTCTGAGTCAGAAGTTCCTGTAGCGATTTTTCTTTTGAAAAAACGGAAATTCGCGCTTCAAGTGAGTTTCCAATTTTTCCCTGTTCCCGTGCTATCTCCAATGCTTTGGTCACAACAGCGCGAACGGAGAGAAGCCGATCCCACTTCCCAGCAAGTTTCTCATCGTTCCACGCAGTCTCAGGAGAGGGGAGATCGGTCAAAAAGACGCTCTCCTCTTTGTGGCCTGGCAGAACCTGCCAAAC
>JACQJE010000217.1 GCA_016205125.1 Deltaproteobacteria bacterium
GAATCGCTGGCCGCTGGAATCGTTTGCTGAAGCGATTCTTCAGTTAAAGACAGCGCTGACCGATCTCCCTCTTTTTGTCTTGTGGGCGCCGGGGAGATCGACCGAACCGGTTTTTCCCGGAGATGATGATCGGATTGGAAGATTGCAGGAGAGATTGGGAGGGAGAGAGGGGATTCACTTTGCGGGGGGCCTGGCGCTGAGAGAATTGTTTGCCCTTCTCAGCCTGTCGAGACTCTTCATTGGCTGTGATGGAGGGGCGATGCATGCCGCAGCCGCTTTAGGGACGCCAGTTGTGGCGATCTTCGGAAAAACAGACCCTCGCCGATGGAGACCTTGGGGGAGGGATCACATTGTTTTGACCCCCTCCGATGGGGACATTCGCACCGTATCCGTAGAGGAGGTTGTTTCATCCGCTCTGAGGAGGCTTCTTCCTCTTTCCGGAGGTGAGCTTCCGTTTTTGAACCAAAAGTGTTAATCGACTTTCATGTCTTTCGCGATTCATGTGCTGCAATGTGACGATCTGATCGATCGATTTTCATCTCAGCGAATCCTCGTCATTGGGGACATTATTTTGGATGAATATATCTGGGGCGATGTGCACCGCATCTGCCCGGAAGCACCTGTCCCTGTGGTTGAGGTCCTCCGGGAAACGCGGGTCCTTGGCGGTGCGGCCAATGTGGTTAAGAATATCGCGGCACTCGGAGGGGAAGTTTCCGCGATTGGCGTCGTGGGTGATGATCCTGCGGGACAAGATATCGCGCGCCTTCTCGCAATGATCGGTGTCGATGGAAATTCCATTGTGGCCGATCGGTCACGGCCGACCTCCATTAAAACCCGCGTCATTGGCGGCAATCAGCAGATTGTGCGATTCGATCGCGAAAAGAGGCTCCCCCTCTCCGGCGAAGTGGTCTCGGCCATACTGAAAAAGATTGAAGGAAAATGGGAGAGTACAGACGCGATCATCATTTCCGATTATGGGAAGGGGGTCCTATCGGTCCCTCTCATGACGGGGATACAAGATTTCAATCGGAGATCTCCGCGTCTTATTGTGGTTGACCCCAAAGAGAAGAATATGGACCTCTATCGCGGTGTCACCGTGGTGACCCCCAATAAGAAAGAGGCCATTCATGCGTACGGAAAAGAGATTGATGCGGAGAAAGACCCTCTCTCTGTCATTGGGAGTGCTTTATTAGAACGCTTTGCATGCGAATACCTTGTCATCACCCTGGGATCTGATGGAATGGCCCTCTTCTCTTCGAATCGGGAAAAGGGGCAATACGATGCAATTCCAACTTATGCAAAAGAAGTTTTTGATGTCAGTGGCGCTGGAGACACGGTGGTGAGCACGCTGTCTCTGGCATTAGCGGCGGGGGCAACGATTGAAGGAGCGGCGGTTCTTGCCAATCTCGCCGCCGGGATCGTGGTTGGGAAACTCGGGACGGCTGCGGTCACAGCCGATGAACTTCGCAGTGCGGTTCGCAGTTATCAAGAGTATCCTCACTTAAAAATAACTTAGGGATGATGAGTGAATTGGAAAATCCAACCGCAGTTCGGTACTTTGCGAGCCTGATTTATTCCGATGAATCAAAAGAGTCTGCGGAGTCAGTGACTTCCGCTCTTATTGGGGTGTGCGGCCCGACGCTGGAAGTGACTGAACCGGTCTCTTTTCTGCACACTTCTTATTATACCGGCGAATTTGGCCCGTCGCTCCGGCGGCATTTTATCCTTTTTGATCGAATGGCGGATCGCTCTCACCTCTCCTTTCTTAAAGGGATCACGCATTTTTTGGAGAAGAGCCTTTCCATGGAGGGGAGAAGGAGGGTGAACATCGATCCTGGATTTGTTTCCCTGGAACAGGTGGTATTAGCGTCAGCTAAAGGATTTTCCCACAAGGTTTATTTGGGGAACGGCGTTTACGCCGATGTGGCGCTGACCTGCCGGGATCGCACTTTCAGGCCGCTTCCATGGACCTTTCCCGACTATGCATCGCCAGAGACGATCAAATGGTTTAATAAGAAGAGAGAGGACTTGCTCCAGGTATTAAGAACAAGAGAGAGGATTCAGCTAGAGCAGTTGCTTTCTTCTTCGGGCGAAGTGCAAAGTGATCGTGTAATCTAGAGGAGCCTGACAGGTGAGAGAAAAGATCGATCCGATCAAGATGATTGTTTTGGATGTGGATGGAGTCTTGACTGACGCCGGGCTGATTATTGGCACGGGGGGACTTGAGATCATGAAATTCAACGTCCAGGATGGGGCGGGGATTGCTTTAGCGCGCCGCGCAGGTTACAGGGTGGGGATTATCAGCGGGCGATTGTCGGATCTCATCTTGAGGAGGGCAGAGCTCCTCGGAATTGAAGAGGTCTACCACGGTCGTTTTCACAAGCTCCCTGCTTATGAGGAGATTCTCAAGAAGTATCATTATAAGGATTCTGAGATTTGCTATATGGGAGATGATATCCTCGATCTGCCGATCATCCGGAGAGCTGGATTTTCAGTGGCTGTGGCGAATGCTGTTCGGGAGGTCAAGGTAGAAGCCGATTACATCACGAAGCTCCCGGGTGGAAACGGCGCCGTGAGAGAGGTGCTCGATCTCATCCTGGATGTTTCCGGAAAGAAGAGGCAAGTCATTGAAGCACTTTTAAAGGAGGAAGAACGAGAGCTCATTCCGTAACCTCTATGAAGAAGCGCGTTGCAGTTGTCATTCCAGCCCGCTTTGGGTCGACACGCCTCCCCGGGAAGCCGCTTGTCGATCTCGGCGGAAAGCCGCTGATTGCTCGCGTGATTGAGCGCGCGCAAAAACTCCCATCCGCTTATCGCCTCTATGTTGCTGCTGACGATCCGCGGGTTGCGGAAGCAGCCCGTCTGAGTGGAGGAGAAGTTGTAATGACTTCAGAACTCTGCCAATCTGGAACAGATCGCGTTGCGTCAGCCGTTCATCGGGTAAAATGTGATCTGGTCGTCAACTTACAGGGGGATGAGCCCCTTTTCCCATTAGAGGGAGTAGAGGGGGCTGTCAATCTGCTGGAGAATCGGAGAGATCTCGACATGGCGACTGTGATGACGCCGCTTGAAAGTCTTGAAGAATGGAAGGATCGGAATGTTGTGAAAGTGGTTGTGGACCGGCAGGGGGCGGCACTCTTTTTTTCGAGGGAGCCGATTCCCTTCTCTTTTGATCCCTTGTCAGAAGAGGATCTTCGTCTTCTCCCCGTTTTCCGACATGTCGGAATCTATGTCTATCGGAGAGAGCGACTCCTCCAATTTGCGGAAACGGCGCAGACCCCATGGGAGAAGAGCGAAAGGCTGGAGCAGTTGAGGGCATTAGAGTTAGGGTGGAAGATAGGAACGGTGAAGGTCGATTCTGCTCCGAGAGGAATTGACACGACCGAAGACCTTGCCCGCCTTAGGCTTTTTTTTGAGAATCATTGACACCAAATGATGCCTTATAGCGGGAATTGAAGTTTGAAATAGGGAGGTTTCATGAATCTTTCAAAAATTGCACTCCCTCACCTGCAGAGTGTCACACCCTACCTGCCTGGGAAACCGATTGAAGAAGTCCAGCGGGAATACGGAATCCGCGACTGCATCAAACTTGCGTCCAACGAAAACGCGCTTGGCCCCTCTCCGCGCGCTCTGGATGCGATGAAAAGGACCCTCTCAACCCTGGCGCTCTATCCTGAGGGGAGCTGTTATGATCTTGTAGAGGCTCTTTCGGAGAAATATCATTTTCCGTCTCCTTCATTCGCGATCGGGAATGGCTCTTGCGAACTGATTGATCTCTTTATCCGCGCCTTTACCCTTCCAGGTGACGACATTGTGACCTCTGATCGCGCATTTTGCATCTACGCGATTTCCGGCAGAGTCGCCAATTGCAGGGTGATTGAAGCGCCGATGCGGGAGATGACCTTTGATCTCGAAGCGATCCTCGAGAGGGTGACGCCGAAGACAAAGCTGATCTTTATTGCGAATCCGAACAATCCGACAGGGACTTACGTCAAAAAGAAATCATTTGAGTCTTTTCTGAAAGCGACAGAAGACCGGCCGCTTCTTGTCATTCTCGACGAGGCTTACTTTGAATCGGTTTTGGCACCGGATTATCCCGATGGAATGAGTTATCTGAAGGAGTTTCCCCATCTTGTTGTCTTTCGCACTTTCTCAAAAGTCCATGGTCTGGCAGGCTTGCGGATTGGATACGCGGTTGCCAGTCCAGAGATCATCAGCTACATTCACCGCGTGCGGGCCCCATTTAATGTAAATCGTCTGGCGCAGATTGCCGCCATCGCCGCAATGGAAGATCAAGGGCACATTGATCGATATAGCGCTCTGCTCAGAGGAGAGATTCCCAAGCTTTACGAAGGGTATCGTGAACTCGGATTCACTTACACGCCCACGGCCGCCAATTTTATTCTCCTCGATGTTGGAAAAGAGGGGCGCCGCTGTTATGAAGAGCTTCTTCAATATGGCTTGATCACCCGGCCGCTGGAGCCTTATCGACTCCCTCGCCATCTCAGAATTACGGTGGGGAGGCCGGAAGAAAACAGGCTTCTTTTGACAGCGCTCGGAGAGATCAGGGAGAAGCTGAAATGATGGAGAGGGTGGCGGATGCAAAAAAAACCTATCATCGCGATTGATGGCCCAGTGGCATCGGGAAAGTCTACTGTCGGAAGAATGTTGGCCAGGAAACTCGGTTTCCGCTTTTTGGATACAGGCCATCTCTATCGCGCGGTGGCTTATCTCGCCCTTAAACTGAATATCGCCCCCGCGAATGCGAGATCTCTGATTGCTCTCTGCCACAAACTGCAGAGGGACAAAAAACTGGAAGACGAGGGGACAGAGCTTATTTCTCTGGAACGTGAAGAGGTGAGCCCTCGCCTCAAGAGTGAAGAAGTGAGCGCTGCAGCTTCTGAAGTGGCAAAGATTCCTGAAGTGCGGGATGCTTTAGTCGATTGTCAGCGGGAATGGGCTGAGACGGGCGGGGTTGTGATGGTGGGTCGGGATATTGGAACAGTGATTGCCCCCGATGCGAAGTGGAAGTTTTACCTTGACGCGTCATTGGAGGAGCGGGCTCGCAGGAGGTACTGGGAGTTGGTGGACAGGGGTGAAACCCCTATGTTAGAAACCATCGTTTCGGAGATGAAAGAGAGAGACCGCCGCGATGAAATGCGGGAAGCGGCCCCGTTGATGGTGGCCAGTGATGCGATGGTCATCGATACCACGGAGGATACTGTAGACGAAGTGGTCAAAATCTTAGAGGACATCATACTTCATGGCAAAAATTCTCCTAGCTGAGAGCGCTGGATTCTGTTTTGGTGTGGAGCGGGCGATTGCTTTAGCTTACGAAACAGCTTCTCACCAGAATGGCCATTCCCATCGTATCGCGACCCTTGGACCTCTCATCCACAATCCGGAAGTGGTTTCATCACTGGAAGAGAGAGAAATTTACTCCATGGAGAATCTGGAACAGGCGGCCAGCCGGAAGGTTGATACGCTGATTTTTCGTTCGCACGGTGTCACAGCGGAAGCCGAAAAAAAGGCGAAAGAGCTTGGACTCAAAACGGTCGATGCGACCTGTCCTTACGTTTTGACCTCTCAGCGCTATGCCGTTTCTGCGGCCAAGCGTGGGCAGTGGGTTGTCATTGTTGGGAACCCCAGTCATCCGGAGATCTTGGGAATTGTAAGCCGCGCCGCCTTATACACAGACAAGATTAGAGTGATCGCGTGCCTGGAAGAGGTGGAACAGATTCCGTCAGGACTCGATGCAGCTATTTTGGCGCAGACGACATTCCCCCCCGCTCTCTATGATCAGATTGTCGAAACACTTGGAAAAAAATCTTCTTCAATAAAAGTCTACCACACGATCTGCAGTGCGACAGAGGAGCGTCAGCGTGATTCCGCAAAGTTGGCTGAACTCTCAGATTGTGTCATTGTCATTGGCGGGAAAAACAGCGCGAATACGGCTAAGCTGGTCGATATTTGCAAAAAAATTCAGAGCCATACCTATACGATCGAAACAGCGTCGGAGCTTTGCAGTGAGTGGTTTCTCGGTTCAGAAAAAATCGGTGTGACTGCAGGGGCGTCGACCCCCCGTTCCACCATTGAAGAGGTCATTGCGCGGGTCAAAGACGCCATTGGGATGCCTGTCGAGATGGAGATTGTGACGGGAGTGGAAGTATGCAAGCAACATTAGGTCAAATTGCCGCATTAATCAATGGCTATGTGGAAGGAAATCCTGAAAAGGCGGTGAGTGGAATTGCCACCGTCGAAGATATCTTGCCGCATCAGCTCACCTTTCTTTTCGCAGACAAATACATCGCGATGCTCGAAGAAAAAGAGGCTGGGGGTATTCTCATCGAGGCAAAAATCTATGAAGAGTTAAAAGGGAGGCGGCCGGAATTTATTGCTGGCAAGCATTTTGTGGTTGTGCAAGGAGCGCGTGCTGCCCTTGTCAAACTCCTCTATTTGCTGGAGAAAAGAGACGAATTTCCTGCTGAGTCGCAACGAGCACTGGACGATGCAGTTCGGGGAGAAGATGTCCGCGTTTATCCGAATGTCTACATTGGAAGGCGCGTCAAAATAGGATCGCGAGTCACTCTTTTTCCGGGCGTCTCTGTCGGAGACGATGTAGTGATTGGCGATGACTCCGTGCTTTACCCCAATGTCGTCCTCTATCGGGGGACGAAAGTCGGAAATCGAGTCGTGATTCATGCGGGGGCTGTCATTGGAGCGGATGGTTTTGGATATATTCCGGTGGATGGAAAGTATCTTAAAATTCCCCAGGTTGGCGTTGTTGAGATTGAAGACGATGTTGAAATCGGGGCCAACGCGACGATCGATCGCGCGACAGTTTCGCGCACGCTGATCAAACGTGGAACGAAAATTGATAATCTTGTTCACATCGCCCATAACGTGGTTATTGGAGAAGATGGGATCATTTGCGGTCAGGCAGGGATAGCCGGAAGTACACGGATTGGCGATCGTGTCATGCTCGGAGGAAAGGCGGGAATTGTCGACAACCGTGTCATTGGCAACGACGTGAAGATCAGTCCCAATACCGGCGTGATCAAAAATCTCGCCTCTGGCCAATTTGTCAGTGGTTATTACGCGCGGCCGCACAAGGAATATGTCTATCAGCAAGTGCTCCTGACGAAGCTGCCGAGTCTGATTGAAGAGGTGGCCTCCCTCAAGGCAAAGCTTAACGAAATAAAGATGACAAAATGACGAGATTCGAACAGGTCGAGGCGGTAAAAAACTTTGACAAACAAGGCGCTCTGCACGTATATATTCCCGTGTCAGTTCGCGGAGCTGAACAGAACTGAACAGATCCTAAATATGGAAGGAGTATAAGTAGAAACAATGTCATTTGCCCAACTGCTGGAAAAACAATTTCAGGAAATCAGATTCAGGGAGGGTGAGGTTCTAAAAGGAGAAGTCGTCGATGTCGGCAGCGATTATGTGACAGTCGATATCGGCTATAAATCCGAGGGGATTATCCCTATTGGCGAATTTAGAGACGCCCGGGGGGAGATTAGAATCTCCAAAGGGGAGAAGATCGATGTGTATCTCGATCGGATTGAAGATGATTATGGATTGGTCGTTCTGTCCAAAGAAAAAGCCGATATGCTCAAAGCATGGGACGAAGTGGGTGAGGTGGTGGATCGGGATGAGGTGATCGAAGGGACGATTGTCGCCCGCGTCAAAGGGGGATGGGCCGTTGACATTGGTGTCAAGGCATTTCTCCCCGGTTCTCAGATTGACCTTCGCCCTGTGAGCAATCCGGATCAATACATCGGCAGGACATACAAATTCAAGGTGATCAAATTCAACAAAAAGCGCGGCAACATTGTTTTATCGCGGCGTGTCCTCCTGGAACAGGAGAGGGCTCAGCTCAAGGAGGGAACACTCACCCATCTTTCCGAAGGGCAGATTGTCACAGGGATGGTCAAGAACATTACGGATTATGGAGCATTTATCGATTTGGGTGGAATCGATGGTCTCCTCCACATTACAGATATGGCATGGGGGAGAATTCGCCATCCTTCTGAAGTGCTCTCCATTGGCGACGAACTTCGCGTCAAAATTCTCAACTATGATCGCGAAAGAGAGAGGGTCTCTCTTGGCTTGAAACAGCTTTTGCCCGATCCATGGCAAAAGGCTGCCGACCGCTATCCGGTTGGGAAGAGAGTTTCTGGAAAAGTGGTGAGTATCACCGATTACGGCGCTTTTGTGGAGCTGGAAAACGGCATTGAAGGATTAATCCACGTTTCTGAAATGTCGTGGTCAAAAAAGATCACGCATCCGTCCAAGGCTGTTTCGGTGGGTGAAGTTGTCGAGGTGGTCATTCTCAATGTCGATGAGTCAAATAAGAGAATCTCACTCGGCCTCAAGCAAGCGGAACCGAATCCGTGGGAGATGCTTGCTCAGAAGTACCCGTCAGGAACGGTGATCAAGGGAGCCATCAAAAATGTAACTGATTTTGGCATCTTCGTTGGAGTTGAAGAAGGGATCGACGGCTTGATCCACGTATCGGACCTCTCCTGGACTGAAAAAGTTGAAGATCCTCGCAAGCTGTACCATCGGGGACAGGAGATAGAGGCGGTTGTTCTTCAGATTGATCCTGAAAATCAGCGTTTTTCTTTAGGTCTGAAACAGCTCCAGCCCGATCCATGGCCCTCCTTAAATAAGAAATATGGAATGGGCAAGATCGTTGAAGCTCCGATACAGGATTTCGATAAGGAGAAATTGACTCTGGCACTTGAGTCTCCGCTCGTCGGTCTGATTGTCAGGAAAGAGTTTCCGCCCGGCAAGGGTTTTGACGAGATGAAGGGAGAATGGGTGCCTGGCAAAGTCATCTCCGCCATGGTGATTGGCACGGACTTTCCGGGTCAAAAAGTATTTCTCAGTATTCGTGCCATGGAGAAGAAGGAAGAGCGGGAAGCGATTGCGAAATACCGCGAATCTGCTGAGGACCTGGATGCCAGGACGAATCTCGGGGAGTTGATTCAGAACAAACAGCGCGAGAAAGAGGAGAAAGAGTAATTTTATTTCGGTTCATGGTTCTCCGTGGAGGAGATCTTTTCTTCTGTTTCAGAAAGCGGGACAGATTCCGCAGGAACAGGTTCTCCAGGAATGGAATAGCGGCCGCTGGCCCAATCGCCAAGGTCGATGAGTCGACAGCGCTCTGAGCAGAAAGGCCGGTAGGGATTTCCGGCCCATTGAATGGAGTTCTTGCAGATTGGGCAGAGGAACATCATCATACTTCACTCATCGGCATATGGCTAAAGAAAGGATAGATTGACATTGACCTGATAGGAGAGTCAAGATGCGAATAAGAAGCCATCTCCGTTGGCGCCATTGCCTTCTTTTTGCAGGGGCTGTTGGCGTTGCTCTTTGGTTTTGGTCTTATTCCTGTTGCGGGGATGACAAAGGTGATCCCTATCTGGTTGTCGTAGCGACGACAGATCTTCATGGCGCGCTGAATCCGGCAGATGCGCGCGAATCTGAATCAGAAAGACGAGGTGCTCCCTGGCTCGCGGGTTATATTCAAGCGATCCGGGATCGTGTAGGTGATGAAAAAGTCCTCCTCCTTGACAGCGGCGATTTCATGCAGGGGACGCTCCTTTCCAATACCACTGAAGGGGAGGTTGTGGTCGCTCTGTTCAATAAACTTCGTTACCAGGCTGTGGCTCTTGGAAATCACGAATTCGATTATGGCCCTGTCGGACCTGATGCAGTTCCAACAAAACCTGGTGACGATCCTTTAGGGGCCCTAAAGAGCCGTGCGGCACAAGCTCGATTTCCTCTCCTCTCTGCCAACGTATTTGATAAAAAGACGCGCCAGGCTTTTGAATTTCCAGGTCTTCGCAGGACTCTGCTGATTGAGAAGGGTGGAAAAAAGATTGGCATTATCGGGATCTCATCTGAACTGACAGCCTCAGTGACACATCCGCTCAACGTGGAAAATCTCTACTTTGAATCAATCCGCGATACACTTTTGAGAGAAGTGCCGGAAATGCGTCGCCAGGGGGCAGAGTTAGTGATTGTGCTCGCGCATTCTGGCGCTATTCAAAAAAAGAACTCCAAGGTGGAAGGAGAAATCGTTGACGCAATCAGGGGGCTCCCCCGCGGGTATGTGGACCTGGTCTTGGCGGGTCACACGCATCAGCGGATTGCAGAGGTGGTTAACGATATTCCACTCCTTGAAGCGGATGCGCATGGCCGCTATCTCGGCATTGCGATGTTCTATGAGCCTTCGCCTCTAAAGAAAGGAAATCCGAAGATTGCCACGGTCTCTGTCACGAATCGTGAGGAGAAACCTCCTTACCCCATCCCATCCGTAAGAGAAGTAAAAGCTGATCCTTCTGTGACGGATCTGCTCGCCCCCTTTATTGAAAAGGTGCGTCCCATCAGTGATGAAATCATCGGCACAACGCAAGGGCGAATCTGGCGGGATCGAGATGGAGAGTCCCCGTTAGGGAATCTCGTTGCGGACTCGATGCTTGAGGCGATAGAAGGTGCAGAAATCGCGATGACCAATAGTGGTGGAATTCGGAACGACGTCCAACCCGGTGTCATTACGTTTGGCGATCTCTACGAAGTTCTCCCTTTTGACAATAAGTTAATTCTTCTCAATATGACCGGTGACCAGGTGCGAGGTGCCTTGGCATACGGCACGAGTGGAGGGCATGGTCACATCCAGATTTCAGGGCTGAGAGTCTATTATGTTCAAGACGGGCGAGGAAAGAGAATTATTACTGTGAAAAAAGAGAATGGAGAAGTTGTAAAAAAGAATCAGCTTTATAAAGTGGTGACCAGTGATTTTCTTTACCATGGAGGGGACGGTTATTCTGAGTTTAAGGATGCGGTACTCCTGCAGGAAAGCTCGATTCCGCTTCGAACCGCACTGGTTGAGGGTGTCAAACGACACAGCCCGGTACAAGTCAAGCCGATTGGAAGATTTGTCAACGGAGGGGGCCGTTCAAAATTGGGAGAGGGGAAGTGAAAATATTCGATATGATGGCTGAGTATGATCATGAGCAGATTGTTTTCTGCTATGAGAAAAGTGCCGGACTCAAATGCATCATCGCCATTCACGATACGACATTAGGACCGGCTTTAGGCGGAGCGCGGATGTACCCCTTCGCCACAGAAGAAGAGGCTCTCAAAGATGTCTGCCGGCTCGCGCGCGGCATGACCTATAAAGCGGCTGTCGCCGGCATTAATCTCGGCGGCGGAAAGGCGGTCATCATTGGGGACCCGAAATTAGGCAAGAGCGAAGCGCTTTTTCGCGCTTTTGGTCGATACGTGGAGAGCCTGGCGGGTCGATACATCACTGCGGAGGATATGGGAACCTCCGTTTCTGATATGCAGTGGGTGCGCATGGAAACCAAATACGTCACAGGCCTTTCTCACCAGTTTGGGGGGGGAGGGGATCCCTCGCCGGTGACTGCCTTGGGAGTCTATGTGGGAATGAAGGCCTGTACAAAGCGGGTTTTTGGCACTGAATCTCTAAAAGGGCTCAGAGTC
>JACQJE010000198.1 GCA_016205125.1 Deltaproteobacteria bacterium
ATGCACCCCCACCCTAACCCTCCCCCATCGAGGGGGAGGGGGGGTCGCCTCAAGTTATTGAGAAGTTACGATGGGGGGTATCTCAGAAGCTAAAGCATCCGATATCACCTTTATAACCCCCTCCGTCTCTTGCAATACCTCATTGTTCCAAAACCTCAATACGCGATATCCATGGTGCTCTAACCAGGCGGTGCGCTCTCCATCGTAACGTGTCTGCTCACCATGCTGTCCGCCATCGACTTCAACGATTAATTTTTGCTCAAAACAGATAAAATCAACGATAAACTTCCCGATAGGCTGTTGCCTTCGAAACTTATATTTCCCAATCTGTCGGAAACGAAGAGAGCTCCAAAGTTTACGTTCAGCATCGGTCATTTCTCTTCGTAACTCTCGCGCTTTTAGGATCGTCATGCCCCCCCATCCTCCCCTTCCCCCTCAAGGGGGGAAGGAATAAAAGAAGAACCTTGCTCTTCCCTAAATCCTCAGATACTCCGCCATGCTCTGGATCAGGAGGCCGAAGCCGCGGGTGCGGTGGTTCTCGGTCAGCTGATCGAGGAGCTCCCGACTGTGGTCGAGGAGCGAGAGAACACCGGCGACGGCGTAGATGTCGTACTCCTTGTAGTTGCCTGCCAGAGCGCGCCCGATTGCCATATTGAGCGATGCGTACCCCTGCCGCTCCCGCTCTGGCCCGATAAAGGGCTCGCAGGCAGTGAGTGCCGCATGCATCAGTTGCAACGCGAGTCTGCGAAAGAGTCCGGGCGGAAAAAAGTCTCTGAACTCATGAATCTCCCCTCTTTCATTCTCACGGGCCTTCGCTTCTAAGTAACGGGGCATCACCTGCGTGGTAAAGTACTCTGAATCGATGCTCTCAAAGACCGGCTCAAGGGCATTGAGGATGAAAAGGCGAGAGAGTTTCGCCGCCAGGTTAGCGCGAGAGAATTCTGAAGTCGGTGTGGGGGTCGGTGTTGGGAGGGAAGAGAGGATCTCTGCTGTCTTTTTGAAAAAAACTGCCTTTTCGGAGTAGACCCTCTCGGAAATCTGCGTCAGCCTCGTCTCCAGATGAGCGAGAGAAAAAGGCCCGCTCCCAACTAATCTTTCATTGAGATCGCCCGGCACATCCGTCTGGCCATCCCGATTCCACCCCCAGCAGTGGACCCCTGTGACATCGATCGCGCAGGTGTGATTGCTACCCGTTGCCACAGCAACCGGGTGAACGAGAGGAGGCGCATTGCACTGGCCAGCTTTATTGTCCCCCCAGCAGCGGACCCCAGTGTCATCAATTACGCAGGTGTGCGCCTCGCCTGCTGTCAGAGCGCGCGGATTTTGTAAATCGCTCGGCACATCGGTCTGCCCGTAATTGAAGACCACCTTGTCGTAATGATTTAACGTTGGATCCGATCGCTCCTTCTCTGTTAGCCGATAACGCTGTTCCACCAAGTGAGTCACGTAGTACTCATGAGAATTGAAGTAACGAGGCACTTGCGGATCTTGCGCTCCCCAGCAGTGCACGCCGCCATCATCAAGCGCACAGACATGAAGTTTGCCTATTGCAATCGCTCTGGGGTGGCGAAGATCTTGTGGTACAGTTGTCTGACCAGCATCAAAATTCTCATCAATGGGTTTAAAATCTCCGCCATCAAGCCTATAGAATTGAGCCTTGTCTATGATCCTTCCCCAGCAATGTATGCCGTTATCATCAAGAGCACAGGTGTGTGTCCATCCTGCCGTAACTTTGTGTGGATGATGGACATCAGTTGGCATGTCCAACTGCCCGTAAAAATTTTCTCCCCAGCAGTGGACACCAGTCTCGTCGATAGCACAGGTGTGAAAGTAGCCCGCTGAAATGGCGCTGGGGTGGCTGAGAGCGGGTACATCGCACTGGCCATTCCTACTAGCCCCCCAGCAGTGAACTCCGCTGTCATCAATCGCGCAGGTGTGACGCCCATTGGCTGAAATAGCCCTGGGGTGGACGAGAGGAGGCACATTGCACTGGCCATCTTGATTGCTCCCCCAGCAATAGACTTTTCCATCGACAAGAACACACGTATGATACCCACCTGCCGCAATCTGAATCTCCTCTTCCGCGGAGGCCAGCGTAGTCCAAAAGAAAATCGTTAAAACAGCAAACGTCAGTATCGTTAGGAATCGTTTCATCGCATACCCCCCATCCTCCCCTTCCCCCTCAAGGGGGGAAGGAATAAAGGAAGTGTCCCAACTCAGAAACAGCCTCTCAAAGGGGGAATGAGTGAAGATCGTTAAAAATCGTTTCATTTTTTATCCCCCCCACCTTCGTCCTCCCCCTCAAGGGGGGAAGGAATAAATGGCGTGCTCCCATCCACCTGAGCATACTCGGCATAGAACTCATTGAGACCCTGGATTTCCAGGGTGATGTCGAAGGCGACATCGGAAGCCGCAATGGCATTAAAATCGGGGTAGAGATCCTTCACCTTCTCATAGAGAGCAATCGCGGCCTCGAATGCCCTGGGACGATCCCCCTGTTCCGCAATAGCGATCACCTGACCGGTGGGAGCTTTGAGATCGTTTAATTTCTCCTTCAGCGGAGCGGGGAGAGAGGAGAGATCAATCAGCTGGAGAATCAGCTTGTGCATCTGACTAAAGACGCTCGCAGTCAGTTTGGTATACGGAGAATCATCAAAGCCGCGATCCTTGACGATCTGGTCGTTGATCTGCAGGAGCTCTTCAATCACAGCTTGCGTCTTCTCTGTTTTAATCTGTCTGAAGAAGGCAATGGAATAACGGTACATCACAATCAGATTCTGGTAACTCTGCATCGTGACCATATTCGCCAGTCCTTTTTCCTGGATACGGGTCAAGACCCCCTCTGCGGCTTTCCTGAGGAGATGGAGGCGGCCAAGATCGCCCCGCTCTGTGTAAGGCTCGAGTTGGGTAATCAGCTCGATTTGGCGCTGAAGGAGGCGGCGCGCTTCTGCCTCATCTTCTGCAAGAGCAGGCCCGGAGATGCAGAAGAGAATGAGAAGAAGAGATGTGGATCTTAAAATGTGAGAAGATTTCATGTGACCTCCTGATTGAAGTAACTTCTTAATAAATTGAGGAATAGGCACCCCCACCCTGACCCTCCCCCATCGAGGGGGAGGGAAGGATGCTCCAAGTTATTGAGAATTCACTGATTGAATCCCAAATCTCCATGCTGAATTTGGATGAACGAGAGTGGCTAACATTTGAGCCTTCCTAGCAAAATCAGTTCTTCGTGTCAATCTGTTTGATTCTCCTGTTTTTTTTATTTCCAAAAAAAAGAGACCCCATTGAGAGGGTCTCCTTTTTCGGCGGATGGGCAAGGCATTAGTCGAGAAGGTCATCGATTCTCTCTTGCAGAGTGAGGAGTCGAATGGCAAGTTCATAGATTGCATCTCGCTCAAAAGATTCTTCGATGTAGCCCGAGGCAAATGCAATTTGAGTCTTGAGGTAAATTAAAGAGTCTCTGACCCTCCAGGAGAGATCCCCCCTTGCACTTGCAAGGGCATAAACTCGCGCGGCCACTTTCTTGATGGGGAGAAGATAAGTCCCATACTCCGAGAAGTTGCTGTAGTGTTCGAGTTGGTCCGCTAGCGTGATCGCCTCTGAGGCGAGCTGCATGGAGAGATTGCGAACAGGGAGCGAGGTTTTCCGACCTCCGTAAAAGCCCCCCTGGTCCCGACCGGACCAATCAGACAAGACGGCAGTCACATCCCGAATGGAGACGGCGTAGCCCTGGATATGGCGAAATTGAATGGAATTGACCGCTTCTCCGATCGTCACCACATAGGAAGGGTCGCGTCCCGGGACATGAATGGTCCCTTTGACATCGCCGTTCGCAATGACCTCAAAGGTTGCATCTCCTCGAGAGCCCTCTGCCTGCACGTAGATCTTTTGAACATGCCGCCATTCCCTCAGGGAGAGGGTGAAGGTTTCTCCATCCGCGAGCCTGAAGTGCGCGCCCGGAAGCGGCATGGTGTCAAAATTGTGCGCCTGCGCGACGCTTGCGGCCATCGGCAGAAGGCAGAGAGACCATAATAGACTTCTGAAAATAGCTTTCATCGGGTTCCTCCTTAATCTGCAACTGCAGAAATGAATCAGAATAACGATGCGCACTTTAGAAGAGAGCCCGCTTCGAGTCACTCGCAAAAAATATTTCTGAGAAGATTCATGAGAAGATTTTTGAAATCGAAGGGGGATGCGGCAAAAAAGTCGTCATTGCCTCAGGGGCGCAGGCGGTAGAGCATCCGCGGAAACGGGATCGTCTCTCTGACGTGGGGGAGGCCGCAGATCCAGGCGAGGGCCCGTTCAATCCCCAGGCCAAATCCTCCGTGGGGGACACTTCCGAAGCGGCGCAGATCGAGGTACCACTCAAAATCGGCTCTCTTCAGTCCATGCGTCTCCAGTTGCTTGAGAAGCGGATCGAGCTGATCCTCTCTCTGCCCTCCGCCGATGATTTCGCCATACCCTTCGGGTGCGAGGAGGTCTGCGCTGAGAGAGAGCTTCGGATTTTGAGGGTCGGGCTTCATGTAAAAGGCTTTGATGGTAGCCGGGAAGCGGTGAACAAAGAATGGCTTGTCAAACTGCTCGGTTAAGAGCGATTCATCGGTGCCGCCAAAATCAGATCCGTATTTGAACTCGGGAGAGAGGGTTTTTAGCCGCTCTGCGGCCTCATCATAGCTGAGGCGCGGGAAGGGGGCTTTTATCTTCTCCAGCTTGGCAATGTCTCTCTCCAGAAGCTCCAGTTCTTTACGTCGATTTGCGAGGGCTGACTGCACCAGATGTTCGACAAAGGCCTCGGCCAGATTCATGACATCGTCCAGGGTCGCATAAGCGACTTCCGGCTCAATCATCCAGAATTCAATCAGGTGTCGCCGGGTCTTCGACCGCTCAGCCCTGAATGTCGGGCCAAAGCAGTAGACCTTTCCAAAAGCCATGCAGGCCGCTTCTTCATAGAGCTGGCCACTTTGGGTGAGATAGGCTTTTTCGCCAAAGTAGTCGGTTTCAAAGAGAGTCGTTGTCCCCTCGCAGGCCGAGGGGGTAAAAATGGGGGCATCGATCAGTGTAAAGCCCCGGTCATCAAAAAAGGCCCTCGCCTGGCGAATCAGTTCTGCCCTGACCCGCATGATGGCGTGCTGGCGGGAGGACCGGAGCCACAAATGGCGCTGGTCCATCAGGAAAGCGGTGCCATGTTCTTTTGGAGCGATCGGGTACGGTTCGGCAACTCTGACAATTTCGATCCCATCGATGGAAAGTTCATAACCCCCGACGGATCGAGGCTCTTTGCGGACGGTGCCGGTCACGATGAGGGAGCTCTCTTGAGTGACCTTGTCATAAGCACCTAATGCAGTATCGTCGGTCTGGCCTTTGATGAGGACCCCCTGGACAAGACCAGTGCCATCGCGAACAATCAAGAAGGCGATCTTTCCGCTTGATCTCTTACTGTAAAGCCATCCCTTAATGGTAACGCGTTCACCTTCATGGTTGTAGAGATCTTCGATATAAACGTGAAGGGCGGAATTCATTATCAATGTCCATTAATGGTTCAGCAGGCATCCCATCGCATGTTCTGCATAAGTGAGCGGATAGTCGCCTGGATAGAAGGTCTCCCCTTTGGGCAGCTGATTCCAACTCCCTCCATTCTCCTCCACGCAGAGGCGCACTTCTTCTGTCCGGGGATGTTTGGGCTGTGGCTTGCTCTGGGCAC
>JACQJE010000199.1 GCA_016205125.1 Deltaproteobacteria bacterium
GCTTAAAGGTGGATGATTTCGCTCCCCGCCTCTCCTTCTTCTTTAATGCGCACAATGATTTTTTTGAGGAGATCGCAAAGTACAGGGCGGCCCGGCGCATGTGGGCCCATCTCATGCAATCCCGCTTTGGTGCGAAGGATGAGCGGAGCTGGAAACTCCGTTTTCATACTCAGACAGCAGGCTGTACGCTGACAGACCGCCAGCCGATCAATAACGTCGCCCGCGTTGCCATACAGGCACTTGCAGGAGTCCTGGGCGGCACACAATCGCTTCATACAAACTCGATGGACGAGACCCTCGCACTCCCGACAGAGAAGTCTGCGACGATTGCCTTGAGAACTCAGCAGATCCTTTCCGAAGAGACCGGGGTGATTCACACGGCCGATCCGCTCGGTGGATCTTACTACGTAGAAGCGCTGACCGATCGAATAGAAGCGGTGGCGGGCGACACCATTCGCCGTCTCGATGAGATGGGTGGCATGGTCGCGGCGATCGAAGCAGGTTTTCCGCAGAATGAAATTGCAAAGGCCGCTTATCATTATCAGCAGCAGATCGAGCAGGGTGAAAAAGCGATTGTCGGCGTCACGAAATATGTCGATGAAGAAGAGATTGAAATCCCAACATTGATGATTGGCGAAGAGGTGGAGCGGGAGCAGTGCTCTGCTCTTGAAAAGTTGAGAAGAGAGCGGGACAATCGCGCTGTGGAATCTCGAATTAGCGCGTTGGTGCAGGCGGCAGAGCGCGGGGAAAACCTGATGCCCTGCTTTGTAGAAGCGGTCAAAGTCTATGCGACACTGGGTGAAATTTGCAACTCACTGAAGAAGGTGTATGGAGAGTACCGCGAACCCTTTGATCTCGCAGGCTAAAATGCTGAACTTCTTGTCAATACTTCGTTGTCAATCATTTTTCCTCCTCGACGTACGCAAAGAGTACGTCTGCGTTGGAATAAATGCCTGACGCCTCGTCTGACAAGAAGTTGAGCATTTTAACGATGAGATTTTTTCTGGAGCACCTATGAGTAAAAAGTCGAAACGGCCCCTTCGATTGCTGATTGCGAAACCTGGCCTGGATGGCCATGACCGGGGCGCGAAGATTATCGCCCGGGCCCTTCGCGATGCTGGGTACGAGGTGATTTATACCGGCCTTCATCAGACCCCCGAGATGATTGTTTCTGCGGCCATTCAGGAAGACGTCGATGCCATTCTTCTCAGTGTTCACTCCGGCGCTCATAACTACCTCTTTCCGGAGATCATCAAACTTTTGCGGGAGAGAGGGGGAGAGGATATTCGGGTGATTGGCGGAGGGATTGTGCCAAAGTCGGATATAGCCGCTCTGAAAGCCCAAGGCGTTCTTGAGGTTTTCACACCGGGCGCCTCAATGGAAGAGATCATTCAGTTCATTGAGAAAAATGTGGCACCACGCGATTAGTACCCAAAAATAGACACAAATTTTTTGGTAAACTGGCAAGATTCAAGCCAGATAAGGTGGAAGCCATTTTTACGACGCAGGCGTACTTCACCCGTACGTCGAGGAGGAAAAATGGCTTCCAACGAAATCTGGCTTAGAATATTGACAGTTTCCGATTAGTAGTGAGAGTAAGTGGGCTGACCGCTAGTATAAGAGGGGGCGATTTGGTTTGCGAAGGGATTTACATCTCTTGGATCAATTCCTGAAAAATCAATCAGGGAACGATCTTCCGGCCCGAGGATCGAATCGATGACAGAAGCGACATCGCGTGTCGGATCACTCGAAGATGATGAGGGGAGATCACGGGTTGTTCCATAGCTGGGTTCAGTTACTCTGATGGCACGCCCGGAGAGGTCGAATCCGTCAGATAAAGTATCTCCATAGGTGTCCACAAAGTCATAGGCCGGATGATCGGACGGAATCAGAGTATTCTCATTGGGGGCAATTGATTTGCGGAAGTCTGATACCCACTTGTCTGTAGGCTCTGACATTCCGTCTTCGCTCAACGCGATAGAAATGCCAGGGCCTACAGCTAAGAAGACTGCCAGGACAGCAGTGACAAGTGGTTTCATAGTTTGCCTTTCCCGTAACAGCACACCTTTATAGAACTGCAATTCCCTTGCCGTTTTTATTTAAATCCAAATAGTTAGCTGAAATTACTAAAGAATCTTATAATAAGGGGAAGACCCACCGCTTCTGCCAAAGTATTGGATAGTTGTCAAAATATATGACACATGACATAACAGGTAGTTATATTATGTGTCTAAACAATAGGTTTAGGTATTGTCTATTTCCAGATCGGGGGCCATACAGGCTTTTTTTATCATAACTAGTTTATTTTGCTATATTTTTTTAAATTACCCGCCCATTCTCCGTCCAAAAAATGGATTGTTTTGCGACGCCTCTCCCGCCCATGGTAAATCGAATTCCCACTGTATTTTCAGCAGGTTGCTTTTTTATGGCCACTTTGGCATCCCCCTTGCAGTTATAAATAGGGTGTGAACTCTTTGGGTTCCTCCTTGTTTCACACAATAAAGCGCTGAGCTTCCCATCAATACCCCCCCATTGATCAAGCTTAGCGCTTTTTTGTTAGGCGGCGGCTAACCCGCGCGCGATGAGAGCAGAATAGGTGAAGTCGTTGGTATAGACGTTCGCGATGAAGAGCGCGCTTCTGGCAAGAGTATAAATGATCGAATCGGTTCGCGAGACGAGAAGGGAGACCCGTCCTTTGCTGTCCACAATCTTGATAGGGTCCGGAACGAGGAGGAGTCTTGAGAGCTCTGACGTCCCTTCTTGAGCCCTTTTCAGTTTGGCTGACTTTGCAATGATCATATCAATGGGCTTTGCGGTGCGGACATCTTTGTAGGGCATTTCCACGAGAAGCCAGTGTCTTCTCTTATCACCCGCGAGGCCTCTGATGAGCCTCTCTAATCGCTTTACTTCCTGCTCAACTTCAGTGACGGCGGCAGAGCGTTCGGCAGACGAAGCGATCATGCGGGGCTTCAGACCCGACGTCTTAATCTGCTTCGGAGCGACGCGCGTCAGAAGCATCTCAATCAGCTCCGAGAGGAGCGGGTCCCGGATACTCGGTCTTTTTCGCTCCCGCTCGAGAATTTCGAGAAAATAATGGTCGTGAAATGCCGCAAATCCTTGCGGGTCCCTGGTAATCAGTCGTTTGATTTCATCCGCAGAGTACACCAGTTTGTGGTCGAGGAACTCCCCATAGATTCTCGCGGCAATAAAATCAAACTTTTTGCCGCGCCCCTCCTTGATAATCTGCGCATACCAGGAGAAACGGGATAGAAGGAAGTTCTCTACAGTCCTCAACGCATTTTCATGAATTGCGAGAATTTCTTTTCCATTCACCTTTTCGACTCTCAGACTATTGATGAGATAGTCGCTGTCGAAGTGCCCGTATTTGAGCCCGGTGTGATAGGCGTCTCTCAAGAGATAATCCATACGATCCGCGTCGATCTCCGAGTGAAGCATCTGTGTCGCAAGGAGGTTGTCTGATGTCCCTGTGGCGATGGCTGCGATCTCATTGGCATCGAAGCCAGATTTTTTCAAAATCGACGTGATGCCGCCAGGGAAATCGGTCTGCGTGATGATAAATTCTGTCAGTTCCTCGTGGCTCCCCGGAATCAGGAGGTCATCGGGATAATTCGCGAGATCGAGATGTCGTTTGCGCGACTCGTGCGCGATATATGCGTCTTCAAGGGTGTGCGAGAAGGGAAACTGGCCAATATCGTGGAGCATGGCGGCAAGCCGCATCGTTTTGTGAAACATGGCCGCCTCACCGCGCGCCCGCGTGTTAAAGAGCTTTTCCGGGGGGACTGCTCTCCGAATGGCGTGGAGCATCTTGTCCATGATGTGAAGGGTCCCCAAAGCGTGGGCCAGGCGCGTATGTTCCGCGCCGGGAAAGGTGTAGTCAGAGAATCCCAGCTGTTTGATCCAGCGGAGTCTCTGGAAATAGGGGGAGTCGATGATCTCAACTTCCGTCTCATTGAGCGGAATAAATCCATAGAGATTGTCAAATATGATTGTTGCCGGTTCCACTGCTCCAACTCACCTGTGAGCCTGTCTGGCAAAGAGCTGCTCTTTATCGGACGGGCTCCTGCTCTCGTTTCCTCTCCCCTTCTTATCGGATAAAAACCGATAGAAGTGAACGAGATATGGATTATCAACCTGCTGAGAAGGATTTTTTCTCCTGCTCTGCGGAGATTCCCAGCATCTGACAGGCCTGCTCGAGCATGACGCGGCGCTGGATTTTTCCGGTGTCTCCTTTCGGGATCTCGTTCACAAAGAGGACGTACTTCGGTATTTCGCACGGTGCGAATTTGAGCGTCTGACGACAATAATGGATGATCTCGTCTTCTGTCACTTTTTTCCCCTCTGCCAAGACAACACAGGCCGTCACGACAGATCCGCGGATCGAATCCGGCAGACCGACACAGCAGACTTCACTCAGAGCGGGATGTTTCCATAGCTGTTGGTCGAGAGTGAGGAAGTTGACAAATTCTCCATCCACTTTGCCCGTATCGACGGAGCCGCGGCCGACGAAGTAGAAAGAGCCATGCTCGTCTTTGAAGGTTTCATCTCCGGTATCGAACCACCCTTTTCCGAAGCGAAACGCTTCTGCAGTGGCTTTCGGATTCTGGAAATATTCGCGGAAGATGTTGGGTCCCTTAATCAGAAGGCGGCCGATTTTTCCGGGGCGCACTTCTCTGCCGGTTTCCGGGTTGACGATCTTCATCTCATTGATCGGGAGCGGTTTTCCCATACTCCCGATGACCACGGCGTTCGGATCGCTCTGGCATCCCCAGCAGCCGGTCTCTGTCATTCCCCAGCCATTCGCGACGGGGATACCGCTCTCCAGCATAAAGCGTTTCTGCAGATCCGGGCTGAGCGGCGCTGCTCCGCAGATAATAAAGCGGAGTGACTGATAGTCGCCCTTGTTCTTCGGAAGGCCGTGCGAGAGGAGACGGGTGAGCAAGGAGGGGACGACACTGACGTGATGGACCCCCCATTGGCTGATCGTCGGAAAGAAGCGTGACGCGCTAAATTTTTCAAAGAGGACGAGTTTTGAACCATAGAAGAGAGCGGGAAAGAAGCTCGTATATTGAGCATTTACATGGAAGAGGGGAAGAACGCACATCATCACGTCGCCCTGTTGGTATTTGAAGTGTCCTGCAATGGCGACAGAATCGATCAGCATGGAATGATTTTGGACGACCCCTTTGGGGAGCCCGGTCGTGCCGCTCGTGAAGATGATCTGAAAAGGATCGCTCGGTTTGACCTTGACTTCAGGAAACGCGTCGGAAGCTTTGTGTGCTGCTTCCTGCCAATCGATATCCGAAACATTCGGATCGTCGATGACGATGATTTTGATCTCCGGGAGTGCCTTGCGAATCGCCTTTGCACTCTCCGTGTATTCTTTTTCCGTGATGAAGACCTTTGCGCGAGCTTGTTCCAGGATATAGGTCATTCGATCCATATTGTCGCGAATGCCGAGATTAATCGGGTTTGCGATTCCGCCCAAACGAATCGTGCCGAGCCAGGGTGCAAAGAAAGCGGGGGAGTTCTTCAGCAGGAGACTCACGGTCTCTTCTGCGTGAATACCGAGAGATCGGAGAACATTGGCTGCTTTGGAGATCTCCGCGTCGATCTGCCAGAACGTTTTTTCCGATCCATCCTCTGCAGAGACCAGCAAAACGCGGTTTTCGTAGTGGCGCACGCAGTCGCGGACGAGCGCATCGACGGATTTCACTTCCTTGAGACTGGTGATTTCTTCAAACATCTCAGTTTCTCCTCTCTACCAATATCGCCGCCGCTTCGCCGCCGCCAATGCAGATGGCAGCAATTCCTCTCTTCGCGTTGCGGCGCTTCATCGTGTAAAGGAGCGTTGTCAGAATTCTCGCTCCGCTTGCTCCAATCGGATGTCCAAGAGCGACTGCTCCGCCATGGATATTCACCCTCTCCAGATCGAGTCCCAGCTCAGAGGCATTGCAGAGGCAAACGACTGCGAAGGCCTCGTTGATTTCAAAGAGATCGATGTCGTCTCGTTTGAGATGAGATTTTTCAAGGAGCTTATTAATCGCGGAAATGGGAGCTGTCGTGAACCATTCCGGAGCATGGCCCACTTCAGAGTGGGTTACAATGTGAGCGAGCGGTTTGATTCCCATCTCTTTGGCCCGCTCTTCCGACATCACGACAAGAGCTGCCGCCGCGTCATTGAGCTTCGACGCATTTGCTGGAGTCACGGTCCCGTTTTTCTCAAAGGCGGGTTTCAGGCTGGGAATTTTTTCAAATTTCACCCGACCTGGCTCCTCATCTCTTTTGACGATCAGGGGATCCCCTTTTCCCTGAGGGACGGATACAGGGACAATCTCCTCGTCAAAACAACCCTCTTCCTGGGCTTTCAATGCGCGCCGGTAGCTCATCTCAGCGTAACGATCCTGGTCCTGGCGCGAGATCTGGTATTTGCGCGCGCAGATCTCGGCCGCCTGCTCCACGTCGGCGTCGGCAAAGACGAGCACCGGCGAGTGCCCACCCAGCTCCATCGAGGCCGGCTTGAAGTATCTGA
>JACQJE010000211.1 GCA_016205125.1 Deltaproteobacteria bacterium
AAAAATGCAGCGGATGCGGGAGAGGTGCCGGTAGGCGCGGTGGTGACCAGAAATGATGAGCTTGTCGCTGCGGGGCGAAACTGTCGGGAACTGAAACTTGATCCAATGGGACATGCAGAAATAGTGGCACTGCGAGAGGCAGCTGACAAATTAAAACGCTGGCGTTTACACGATTGTGTGCTTTATGTGACGCTGGAACCCTGCCTCATGTGTGCGGGAGCAATTATTCTTGCTCGTATTCCACAACTTGTTTTTGCTGCCCGGGATCCGAAAGCAGGCGCAGTAGTCTCCCTTTATCAGGTTTTGCAAGACTCTCGGCTCAATCATCATGTCGAAATAAGAGAAGGAGTCATGAGCGAAGAGTCTTCAGAACTCCTCAAAAATTTTTTCCGTACTCGCCGCACGCGCCACCTCTTGCAGCCGGCCGCAGTAGATTGACGTTTTCGGATGGACACTTGTAAAGTGAGCGGTGGAGAGGTGGCCGAGCGGTTGAAGGCGGCGGTCTTGAAAACCGTTGAGCCGGTGACGGCTCCGGGGGTTCGAATCCCTCCCTCTCCGCCAAATTCTGGAGGGATAAGAGATGGCGGATCACTACATTGTTCTGGCGAGGAAATGGCGGCCGCGCACATTTGCGGAGCTGATTGGTCAGGAAGCCATTGGGCAGACCTTGCTGAACGCACTGAAATATCAGCGCATCGCCCACGCCTACTTGTTTACAGGTGCACGGGGGGTTGGAAAAACTTCTGCAGCCCGCATTTTGGCGATGTCGCTGCGCTGTGAAAATCTTGTTGAGTTCCATCCTTGCGGGGGTTGCAGTTCGTGTGAAGAGATCGCTGGCGGGCGCTCTGTCGATGTCCTGGAGATTGACGGCGCCTCTCACACAGGGGTCGACTCGATTCGGGAAATCCGGGACAATGTTCACTACGTCCCCTCTCGCGGAAAGTATAAGATTTACATTATTGACGAAGTCCACATGCTTTCTACGAGCGCATTTAATGCACTCCTCAAGACGCTGGAAGAACCGCCGGCTCATGTGATCTTCATCTTTGCGACAACAGAGCCTCATAAAATCCCGGTGACGGTCCACTCTCGCTGTCAGCGTTTTGATTTCAAACGAATTCCAGCATCGAAAATCGAACAACATCTTCAGCGGCTCATTGCTGAAGAGGGGATTGCGATTGACCCGAGAGGGCTTTTTCTCATTGTCCGGAAAGCCGAGGGGAGCATGCGGGATGCCTTGAGCCTTCTCGATCAGGTGGCTTCCTATGCGGGTCGCACTATTTCTGAACAGCATGTTGTCGAGGTGCTGGGTGTCGTGGATCGTGGTTTACTGATGAAAATGGTGCAAGGCCTCCTTGCGAAAGATTTACAAGGCGTTCTCACGGGGATTGCTCAACTTCATGAGAGTGGTTGTGATCTCAAACAGTTTTCCAACGATCTGCTGGAGATGTTTCGTCATCTTGCGGTACTCCAGGTGATGGTTCACCGCGATCCTGAGCGGTGGAGGGAAAAAGCGGCAGAGATGCAATTCTCCAATGAAGATCTCGATTTACTGGAAGAATTCATCAGAGGGGTGTCTCAGGAAGAGGTGCAGAAATTCTTTTCTGGTATTCTTGTTGCCATGGAACAGATGAATCGCACGTCATTTCCAAGATTTGTGTTGGAGATGGCTTTGGCTCGTCTTCTTCTCCTTCCATCTTCTGCCAGGGTTGAAGAAATTCTGGCGCGCCTTTCTCTGACCGAAGATGAGAAGCAAACCCTTCCTTCAACAGCGCCGCTCCTCCGGGAGGAGCGGGTTCCTATGAAGCCGGCGCAGGAAAAGGAGAGCGGTGCCGCCGCAACTTCTCAATATCGTGAGGCAGAAGGACCCTCCCCGCTCCCTGAGGGAGAGGGTAAGGGTTCCACCCCACAAAGCGGGACTTTTGGGGGACCCCGCTGTGAGGGGCAGACACCTCAGGTTTTTGAGAAGTTGCCAGACATTGAGAGTCAGTGGCCGCAGTTTATTCTCTTCCTGCGCCGTGAGAAGCCGCTTTTAGCTTCCATTGTAGAAGAAACAGTCGTCATTCAATTTTTTCCAGATGGAGTACATTTAGGGTGTCGTCCGGATAGTTTTTCCCAAAAATACCTCGAAGATGCGGAGCATCGGGAACAGGTGAGATCTTTTCTGCAGACTTTTTTGGAGAGAAAAGTCCGTCTCGTGATTGCCCCGATAAAAGAAGGGGTGGAGGAGAGCGGCATCAGTGAGGAGCGCTTGAGGAAGAGCGCGGAAGAGCACACCTTGATTCAGCAGGCGAAGAAGGTATTTCAAGCGGATCTGACAGCAGTCAAAATTCATAGAGAGGTCAAATAGAAATGAACCTACAGAACTCTTGTGAAAATACGCCGCTGGAGCGGCTTGTTTCCTGCCTGACGCGGCTTCCAGGAATAGGAAGGAAGACGGCTCAGCGGCTGGCCTTCCATATGCTCCGGGCGCCGAAAGCGCATGCCAGACAGTTGGCTGAGAGCATCGTGGAAGTGATCGATCAGGTTGTGGAGTGTTCTGAATGTCACTCGCTCAGTTTCACACCGACCTGCGCCATCTGCAGTGACCCGTCGCGCAATAGAGAGATTCTTTGTGTGGTTGAGGATGTTCCCGATTTGATGGCGATCGAAGGGGCAAAACAGTTCAAAGGGATGTATCACGTTCTTCACGGGGTCATTTCCCCTGCGGAAGGGATCGGCCCGGAGCAGCTGCGGATCGATTCCCTTCTTCTGCGCATCAAAAAGTATTCGGTCAAAGAGGTGATCCTGGCCTTGAATCCGACAGTGGAGGGGGAAACAACGGCTCTTTATCTGGCGGATCATCTGCGGGAATCAGCTGTCCGGGCGACGCGTCTGGCCTATGGAATCCCTGTTGGGGGGGATCTCGAGTACATTGACATGATGACTATTGGCAGAGCGATGGAAAATCGCGTAAACTTGTGAAGGGAAAGCGTTCTCCTACTGAAACGATGTCATCTGAAATGGTGTCATCCTGTGCGAGCGCTGTCATCCTGAGGCGCAGCCGAAGGATCTAATTCCGACATGAAGGGTCACTGATGACGTTCATTAATTATGCGTCGCGCGAAATCAACTGCAAGATCGTCTACTGCGGGCCCGCGCTGAGCGGCAAGACAACGAACTTAAAGTGTGTTTACAACAAGACCGCTCCCGAAGCGCGCGGCAAGATCCTGTCGCTGACCCGTTCACCTGAACGGACCATCTTCTTCGATTTCTTACCCCTCTCCTTTGGAAAAATCAGAGGATTTAATACCCGCTTCCACCTCTATACTTTACCAGGACAGCTCTTTTACGAATCGGGACAAGAGTTAATCTTGCGGGGTGTCGACGGCATTATTTTTGTCGCAGATTCGCAAGTGCATCGTTTTGAAGCGAATCAGGAGAGTATGCACTTTTTGCACAAAGCCCTCCAGGTCGAAGGGCTTGATCTTGATGCTCTCCCGTCAGTTTTACAGTTCAATAAACGTGATCTTGAAAATTCAGCGCCTGCATCGGAATTAAGCCGGGTGCTTAATCCACTCAAGAAGGCGCAGGAATTTGAAGCAATTGCCATTAAGGGGATTGGCGTTTTCGAAACTCTCAAGGCGGTCTCAAAACTGATTCTCAAAGAATTACAGCAGGTGGAAGGAGGAGAGAAAGCTTCTTCCGTCACGCTGTAACCGCCCTGTAGCGATTGCTTAGTTTAGATTGACTTTTCAATAGCACAAGTATAGCGTGATCAGATAACGTACTAGCGGCGGGGCACGCCGTTTTGGCCTGTGGAGGGAATGCGCAGTAAGGCTACCCTATGAAGCAGGAACCCTCCAAAGAGATTCCGCAAAACCAGCGGAACTCAGTAGGAATCCCCCTCCTTTAGGTGGGGGAGGATGTCAATCCCCGATAGCTCAGCTGGTAGAGCAGGTGACTGTATCACGGTGTGCGCTGTTCGCATGCCGAATTAGCAGCGCTCAATGGAAACGTTGAGATGAAAAGCGGGCTAATTCAGGGAAACCTAAAGCAATTAAGCTATGGCAACCCTGAGCTATCCTCTGCTGCACAGGCAGAGGAGAGTGCAGAGACTCTACACCCGCTGCCCTAACGTGAAGTCGAGGGTAAAGAGAAAGTCCGACTC
>JACQJE010000212.1 GCA_016205125.1 Deltaproteobacteria bacterium
AGATAAAACACTTCCCAGAAGCTGCTTGAACCCCCCCACCTCAATCCTCCCCCGCCAGGGGGGAGGAGGAAAAAGAGATCTCTCTTCCGTCAGAATCATTATCCTTCGACTCCCTTCACCCTCATCCCGTTTTCTATTCTGCCGATAGATCAAGTATGCGTTATACAGGAATCCAGTTACTTCTCTTCATGAGGCCTCTTTCGTAAAGTTACCTTTTTCAATGATCCAATACGCGCACAGATCGACGCGCAGAATTTTTGGTGTAATTGAAGATTCCCAATTTGAGTTTATCGACAATTCTTGCAATAACCGAACATCTCCAGCCGATGGTGCGCCAACTGAAAATGATGCTGGGAAGCGACGGCATCTTGAAGGCGTTCAATCTCCGGGTTGAAAAACTCAATGATCGATCCGCATTTTAAACAGATCATATGATCGTGGTGGGTATCGTGAGGAACATGCTCGTATCGCGTCTGCCCGTCACCAAAATGGCGCTCTACCGCCAGGCCGCATTTAACGAGCAGTTTCATCGTGCGGTAAATAGTGGCATAACCAGTGCCAGGCTGAATTTGCCTGATTTGTTGATAGAGTTCATCAATGTTGAGATGACCTTTGGCTCTAAAGAAAACCTCAATAATGAGGTCCCGCTGGGTTGTCATTCGCATGCCCAGCTCAGTCAGGAATTGGCGAAATCGCTCCTTTAGCGCCGTTGTATCAGCGCGCCTTACCTCGTGAATCTTTCTTGCTGCCACTTCGCCCCGTCCCCATAGCCGTCTTGCGGTGAGATTCCTTTTTCTCTGTTTTATCGAAACGCGCTTCACTCTTTGTATGCCAGCCCAGCATCCGTTTGAGTTTTTTCCATCGGCCCTTTTCTTCTTTTTCAGGCTTTTCTGCGACCTCTTTTTCCTCTGTGACTTCGGCTTTTTTCTCCGTCACTGCTCCCTTCGCCTTCTCTTTGGCCGCTTCTTCTCTCTCTTTCTCCTTTTTCTTGACCTTTGGCTTCGTGATCCGTTCTGAAACAACCGGGCTATCGACAAGTTCCAGGATCGCCAGTGGAGCGGCATCCCCCTTCCGCCATTCTGCCAGCGGAATAATGCGAGTGTATCCCCCGCGTCTATTCTGATAACGCGTCGCTAATTCCGAGAAGAGTTTTCTCAAGACGGCATCGTTTCTAATAGAGCGGAATGCCAAGCGCCGCGCATGAAGATCACCCCGCCGCGCAAGAGTAATCAAGCGCTCCGCATATTGCGCTAATGCCTTGGCTTTTGGTTGAGTGGTCGTGATCCTCTCCACTGAAAAAAGATAGGTAGCCATATTTCTAAACATCGCCTCGCGGTGAGACGATGTCCGTCCTAGTTTTGCCCCTGCTACTTGATGTCTCATTGCTTAGTTTCCAAGTTTTATGCTTTTTTCCCCTCGTCACGTTCTTTCTTCATCTGATCGAGATCCTCCAAAGAGGGGAAATTTTCGAGCTTCGTGCCAAAATTCAATCCCAATGATTCGACCAACTCCTTAATCTCATTGAGAGATTTTCTACCGAAATTCTTTGTCTTCAGGAGTTCGTTTTCTGTCTTCTCGACAAGGTGTCCAATGTATTTTATACCCGCCACATGCAAGCAGTTTGATGAACGGACGGAGAGCTCCATCTCATCAATGCTCTTGTATAAAAGATCATTCACATCTCTCCTTTTTTTCTGTTCAGATGAAGCGGATCCTTCTCCTTTTTGGGTGATCTCTACCTGTTCGTCAAAATTAACAAAGACTGCCAACTGCTCCTTCACAATCTTGGCTGCCAAGCCAAGAGCGTCTTCTGGCTTAATACTCCCATCCGTCCAGATTTCCATGAGGAGGCGGTCATAGTCCGTTCGCTGTCCCACTCGCGCGTGAGTCACGGTGTAATTGACCTTTCTGACAGGTGAAAAGAGAGAATCGATGGCAATGACATCGATCGCGTCATCGGGAGACTTGTTTTCATCAGCGGGTCGATAGCCGCGCCCTTGCTCGATCACACATTCCATCTTGAAATGCGCTTCCTTTCCCAAGGTCACAATCAGTTGATCCGGAGTCAGTACTTTCACACTTTCCGGACAGATAAAATCTTTCCCCGTGATCACCTTATCCCCTTTCTTATCGATAGTGACCGTAACAGGCCTCTCGGAAGCGCATCGAAACCTCATCGACTTCAGATTAAGCACCACCGCTGTCACATCTTCAATGGCATCCGGTATTGGAGAAAATTCATGGTAGACGTTGCCAATCCTGATTTTTGTAATGGCCGCACCAAGAAGAGATGAAAGCAACACCCTTCTCAACGAGTTCCCTATTGTCAGACCATAACCGCGCTCGAGCGGTTTTGCTTCAAATTTTCCATAGAAAGGTGTCAAAGTCTCCCTTTCAACTTCCATTCGCTCAGGCCGAATCAATTCTGTCCAATTTCTATACATGATTTCTCATACCTCCCGCTGATCTTATATACTGATGTATTGTTTAGCGAGAATAATACTCAACTATGAGATGCTCCTCGATGGGGAATGTGATGGCAGAACGCGTCGGCGACTCAACGACCGTCCCGCTCAATTTGTTCTGATCCAATTCAAGCCACTTCGGAATTTCCCGTCTCTGCAGACCTTCGATAGCACCTTTCACGCGGAGCATTTCTTTATCGCTTTCGGCTACTTTAACCACGTCTCCCTTCGAAACAAGATAGGAAGAGATATTGACCCGCTTGTCATTCACTTCAATGTGATTGTGAAGCACCATCTGACGAGCATCCCGCCGGGAGCTCGCAAATCCAAGGCGGTAGACAACGCTATCAAGGCGTCGCTCCAAAAGAATAATCAGGTTCTCTCCCGTATTCCCCTTCAGGCGTTCCGCCTCTTCGTAAAAGCCGCGAAACTGCCCTTCTTCCAAATCGTAAATCCGTTTCACCTTTTGTTTTTCTCTCAAGCGGATCGAATATTCAGAAAACTTTCCTCTTCGCCGCCCATGCATTCCTGGCGGGTAGTTTCTTCTCTCAATCGCACACTTGTCCGTATAGCATCGCTCTCCTTTGAGAAAGAGCTTTAACCCCTCTCTTCTGCAAAATCGGCAAACTGCGTGAGACAACTTTCTCCTCCTAAATCTTATCGTCTAAACAGACGCTATTATACTCGCCTGCGCTTCGGCGGCCTGCATCCATTGTGTGGAATCGGCGTAACATCCTGGATCACGTTAATTTTTAAACCAGCTATCTGCAGAGCGCGGAGCGAAGATTCTCTCCCCGCACCGGGACCTTTAATATTTACAGCAATCGTCCTCATCCCATGCTCAACAGCCTTTTTTGCCGCCGCCTCTGCCGCAACCTGGGCCGCGAAAGGTGTCCCTTTCTTTGAACCCTTGAAGCCGCAAGCACCCGCACTAGACCATGCAATCACATTGCCGCCTAAATCAGAGATGGTGACAACGGTATTATTAAAAGTTGCCTGAATATGGGCCATTCCAGTGGGGATATTCTTGCGAATTTTCTTCTTCTTGCTTATCCCTGCATCCTGTCCAGATTCTTTTTCTTTTTTCACCACCATACTCAATCTCCACTACTTCTTCGCGGCAGCTTTCTTCTTGGCGGCTATCGCCTGACCACGCGGACCTTTACGCGTTCTTGCGTTCGAGTGGGTTCTCTGTCCTCGCACGGGGAGTCCCTTGCGATGGCGCAATCCGCGATAGGTGCCAAGATCCATGAGACGCTTGATATTCATGGACACTTCCCGCCGAAGATCTCCTTCGACAATGTATCTCTTTTCAATCACGTCTCTGAGTACCGAAACATCGTTTTCCGTCAAATTGTCCGTTCGCAAGTTCGGATCGATTTTCGCCTCTTCCAAAATGTCTTGCGATCTGGATAAACCAATTCCGTAAATATAAGTCAGCGCAATTTCCACTCTCTTATTTCTGGGTAAATCGACACCCGCTAATCTCACCATGCTTCCCATATCCTCATTCTAGAATCTTTATCCCTGGCGCTGTTTATGCCGAGGATTAGAACAGATGATCCTGACGACTCCTTCGCGTCTAACTACCTTACATTTCTTACATATTTTCTTCACTGAAGGACGCACTTTCACTCTTCGATTCCTCTCGATTTATGCCGGGATGACAGGCTCTCAGCGCCCCAAAAGAAGGGTGTAATCTATATAAAAGTTGCGTCTCTGTCAAACGGTTCTTTACCTGTCTTTCAGGATGATCCTATTTTGAACGATAAATAATCCGCCCCCTTGTCAAATCATACGGTGAGAGTTCAACCGTCACGCGATCGCCTGTCAAAATTTTAATAAAGTGCATTCTCATTTTTCCTGAAATATGTGCCAGTACGATATGGCCATTGTCCAGCCGGACCCGGAACATCGCGTTGGGAAGAAGCTCTGTCACAACCCCTTCAACCTGAATCACCTCCTCTTTCTTGCCCATTCCTTCTCCTCGCTCCTCAAACTTAAGACTTCAGGGCCCTCTTTCGTTACCGCCACCGTGTGTTCAAAGTGAGCGGATAAACTTCCATCTCGCGTCACTACCGTCCAGCCATCTGGCAAAAAACGTACTGCAGGGCCTCCCACATTCGCCATCGGTTCTATTGCAATGACCATTCCTGCCTGGAGCTCGGCCCCTGTGCCAAGTCGCCCGTAGTTTGGCACCTGCGGTTCTTCATGGAGACGGCGCCCTATTCCGTGCCCCACCAATTCTCTGACAACCGAGTAGCTCGCTCCCTCCAGATGCTTTTGAACCGCGTGCGAAATATCATGCACATGATTCCCAGGCCAAGCCTGCTCAATGCCGCAATATAAGGCTTCCTGAGTGACTCTCATCAGGCGATCTGCTTCCCCGCTCGTTTTCCCTACCGAGAGAGTCAGCGCAGAGTCGCCATAAAAACCTTCATAAATGACACCAAAATCGATGCCGACAATGTCTCCCTCGCAAAGAGGCTGTTTGTTCGGTATGCCATGAACAACGGCTTCATTCACCGATGCACAAATCGAGTGGCGATAACCGGAATATCCTTTAAAAGCTGGCAAGGTCCCTCTTTCCATAGCCAGTTTTTCTGCCTTGCGATCCAAATCCAAGGTCGAGATCCCAGGTTTCACCAAACGCGCTAACTCTTCAAGGATCTGAGCCACAACCTGCCCGGCAACGCGCATCTTTTCGAGTTCTTGTTCCGATTTGATGGTGATCATCGCTTCTGCAAATCCAGGGAAACAATGCGCCTGAATACCTCCTCTACTTTCCCCTTCCCATCAATGACGCGCAAGATGCTTTTTCTCTTATAATATTCGAGCAGTGGCGCAGTCCATTCGCGATAGGTTTTGAGACGATTGCGTATCACACCTTCCTGATCATCGTCGCGCTGTTTAAGGGGCGTCCCGCAGCGATCGCAGATTTCCGCCTGGCGGGGAGGTTTAAATTCAACATGGTAACCCGCTTCACAGATCGGGCATAACCTTCGACCCGCGAGACGACGCACGACTTCTTCTTCACCCACGTCAATGGCGACAACGATGTCAATATTGACAATCTTCTCGAGCTCTTTTGCCTGTATGACGGTGCGCGGCAGACCATCCAGAACAAAACCATTTTTGCAATCCGGAAGCTTAAGGCGCTCCTCCACGATCTCCATCATCAACGAATCGGGAAGCAGCTCTCCGCGGTTCATGTGTGCGCGGGCTTGCTGTCCTAAGGCTGTCCCCTCGCGCACCGCATTTCGGAGAATATCCCCCGTCGATATTCTCGGAACGCAGAAATGATCAGCGATCATCGCCGCCTGCGTCCCTTTACCAGCCCCCGGAGGACCGAGCAGGACAAGCCTTTTCATGTCAGACACGACGTCCCCTCATTTTCGCTTTATGAATAAATCCTTCGTAATGGCGGGATAAGAGGTGTGACTCAATTTGAGCTGCGGTGTCCATGGCCACACCGACTAAGATCAACAGACTCGTTCCCCCGAAATAAAAAGGGACTTTTGCTTTCGCAATCAATATTGTTGGCAGAACACAGACAGCCGCCAGATAAAGGGTCCCCCCACTTGTAATGCGCATCAGAACCTGGTCAATATAATCAGCAGTATTCTTACCGGGACGGATTCCAGGAATATATCCTCCAAACTTCTTTAAATTCTCGGCCACATCGACAGGATTAAACACAATCGCCGTATAGAAAAATGCAAAAAATACAATCAACGCTACAAAAAAGACGTTATAAAGAATTCCCCCCGGTTGAAGAAATGCGTTGATCTCCTGCATCAGAGGTGTCTTGGTAAATGTGGCCAATGTAGCTGGAAACATAATAAGAGAGGAGGCAAAAATGGGTGGGATGACCCCTGAAGAATTGATTTTCAGCGGGAGATGCGTCGCCTGCCCACCGTACATCTTGCGGCCAACAACCCGCTTCGCATACTGGACAGGAATTCGTCTCTGCCCTCTTTCCATGGCAACGATAAAGGCAATGACAGCCACCATGAGAGCGAGAATCAGGATAAACCCAAAGAGAGATAATTCTCCCGTCTTGATCAGGGAGACAGTATTGTACAGGCCGCTGGGAAGACCTGCCGCAATCCCAGCAAAGATGATCAGCGAAGTCCCATTCCCGATCCCCTTTTCAGTAATTTGCTCGCCAAGCCACATGATAAACGCTGTCCCAGAGGTCAAAGTAATCATGGTCATCAACTTAAAGCCAATGCCTGGATCAAGAACTATGGGCGCGCCAGCGGGAGAACGCATGGTTTCCAGCCCGGCACTGATCCCAAATGACTGAATGAGACTGATGACAATCGTTGCGTATCGGGTGTACTGCGTAATTTTTCGCCTTCCGGCCTCTCCTTCCTTTGAAAGCCTTTCAAGATGAGGAACGACAACGGTCAGGAGTTGGAAAATAATGGACGCGCTGATGTAAGGCATAATCCCCAATGAAAAAATGGAGAGTCGTCTCAGCGCATTACCCGAAAAAAGATTAAAAAAACTGAGAATGGTCCCTTTGGCTTCTGTAAAAAACTGGGAGAGAGCCTGCGCATCAATACCTGGAGTTGGAACGTGGACACCGATTCGGTAGACTGCCAAAATGAAAAGCGTATAAAGAATCCTTCTCCTCAGCTCCGGTATCTTCGCCAGCCCTTCAATACCCACTTCAGATCTCCTCTAGAGCACCACCCGCACTCATAATTTTCGATTTTGCAGCTGCACTCACTGCATGAACCTGAACCGTCAAGGGAAATTGAAGCTCGCCGCGACCCAGGATTTTGACCTTTAAAGCCTCCCGCTCCCCCCTGAGTAATCCCTTGTCAAGGAGAGAAGCAATTGTCACTCTTTCGCCAGATTGATAGTGCTTTGCCAAAAGGTCCAGATTGATCGACGTCACAAGGTGCGAAGCAAAATTATGAAAACCTCGCTTCGGCACGCGCCGCGCCAAAATGATCTGCCCACCTTCATAACCTCGCGGAATTTTCCGCCCTACCCGGGCTCCTGCTCCTTTCTGTCCTCGCCCCGAGGTCTTTCCCTGTCCCCCCCGGCGTCCACATCCTTTTCTTCTCCGGGATCGCTTATTTGGATCCAGCCTTGATAACCTACTGAGCATCTGACGTTACCTCTCGCAGTCTAGCTTCAAGCGGCAGGGCGGAGATTTCTTTTCCTCTTTTCTGAGCAACCTCTTGCGCACTCTCGAGTGATTTTAAACCCTTTGTGACAGCCTTTACGACGTTAAAGGGATTGCGACTGCCAAAACATTTGGACAAGATATTCTGAACCCCAGCGGCCTCTAACACTGCGCGAACAGCACCGCCAGCGATAACTCCCGTACCAGGAGAGGCTGGTTTGAGTAAGACGCGCGATGCTCCATGCTCAGCCAAAACATCATGAGCGATTGTCCCATCAATAATCGGAACATGCCACATATTTTTCCTCGCCTTTTCGGTGGCCTTTCGAATCGCTTCCGGAACTTCGCCAGCTTTGCCAAGTTCTATCCCGACATTTCCTTTGCCATCCCCTACAACCACAAGAGCGCTGAAACTAAACCGGCGGCCTCCTTTAACAACCTTGGCGTTCCGGTTGATATGGATAATTTTTTCAATGAGTTCTTTTTGCCCTGCCTTTTCAAAGTTCAATTTAATCCCTCACTCTGATACTCATTCAAACCAATCCGTCAAAACTCTAAACCGCCTTCTCTCGCCCCATCCGCAAGCGCTTTGATCTTGCCATGGTAGAGATAGCCTCCCCGGTCAAAAACGACTTTTGAGATCTTATTTTTCTTCGCTCTTTCCGCAATTAATTTTCCCACTTCGGTTGATTTTTCAAGAAGCGTTTTTTTACTCTTGACCAGCTCTTTCTCCACTGTAGAAACGGATGCCAGCGTTATACCGCGTTCATCATCGACCACCTGCGCATAGAGGTGTTTATGACTCCTAAAGACAACCAGCCTCGGACGCTCCGCAGATCCATGAACTTTCTTCTGTACTCTTCCCTTCCGGCGCGCTCTGCCGATCTCTTTCAAATTGGCCCGCTTTCTAAACATACTTTTATTACACCCTTCTGTTGAACTCTATTAGTAACTTCTCAAAAACTTGAGGCGCCCCCCTCCCCCTCGAGGGGGGAGGGTCAGGGTGGGGG
>JACQJE010000204.1 GCA_016205125.1 Deltaproteobacteria bacterium
GTTCGGGATAAGCAGAGAGGAGGAGAGCCGCCGCACCCGAGACATGCGGCGCGGCCATTGAAGTGCCGTCCATATAGGCATATTTATCATTTGGAATCGTGCTGTAGATCCGGAACCCCGGCGCGCCAATATCGACTGTCGTGTTTCCGTAATTCGAGAAAAAGGCAAGGGTATCCGAGAATGCTGTGGCTGCGACGGAAATAATGCTCTCCAGATCATAACCGGCAGGATACATGGGCGACTCATCATTATCCGTTGCTGTGTTTCCGGCCGCGGCCACATTCACAATGCCGGCCTCTTCGCCCTTTGCAAGCATGTCATAAAGTGCCTGGGAATTCTCTCCGTCCCCCCAGCTCATATTGATGATCCTGGCGCCGTTGGAGATGGCATAGTCTACTGCTTCTATAGCGTCGATGGTTGTTCCTTCGCCAGAAGCCCCAATCATCTTCACAGCCATGATCGAAAGGCGCTGAGCCACTCCTGAAGTGCCTTTTCCATTCCCTCCGATCGCGCCAATAATTCCAGCCACATGTGTGCCATGGCTATGGGTATCGTAGGGGAGGGGATCTTCGTCCACCGTGTCCCATCCCACAATGTCATCGACATAGCCATTCTGGTCATCGTCGATTTCATTGCCGGGAATTTCTCCCGGGTTTCTCCACATATTGAAAGCGAGATCTTCGTGATTGTAATCGACTCCGGTATCGACAACGGCGACCACGATATCCTCCTTGCCCGCAGTGGTCTCCCAAGCTTCAACCGCCTTCATATTCCGCAATCCCCAGCTCAACCGGAGTTGAGGATCCGCAATGGGCTCAAGAGGAAGAGGCGCCGGTTCTTTTACAGGGGGGTCAGTGAGGACGACTTCATCAAAATGTTCCTCATCCGGAGAGCGCCATAAAGGCATACTCTCTGAGGTGGAAATGGGGAACATTTTTGACAACCCCCAGCTTGTTTTTGGTGTGCGGAGCGTTTCAAAAAGCCTGAGGGTCCGGTTTGGCTCGACATACACAATGTCCGGATGACGGCTCAATCCAGCAATGGCTTTATCCAGATCTATTTTTCCGGAAAGGCGCATTGTGACAAGGAGGGGATCCGATTTAAAATACCGCACTTCCTGGGTCTGCAGTTTTCCAAAGAGGGAGAGCACGTCCATAAATCCAATAGGAGTGTTTTTGAATTTGACGATCAATCGCTGATCTGGAAAAGTTGCAGCATGAAGGGGTAAGGATAATAATGAGATTGCCAACAGCAGAGAGAATATTGCAGGGCGCTTCATATATTCCTCCGACGATTGTGTGGGCTTTATAAGTTGACTATAGCAATTTGAAGACGAAATGCATTTAAAACCCGCAACGGCTTTTAGGAAGCGGCATTGGAGCATAAGGTGGAGAAATTCGATCTCGTGATTCATGGCGGATGCATTGTGGATGGAAGTGGAAAACCCCCTTTTGAGGGGGATCTGGCCCTTTCTGGGGACCAGATTCTCAAGGTGTCCCAAAAAGGGACCTTGCAGGGGAAAAGGAGGATTGATGCCCGTGGAAAAATAGTGGCACCCGGATTTGTCGATATCCATTCGCATTCCGATTATTTTCTGCTAGTCAACCCGATTGCGGAGGCGCATCTCGTTCAGGGTGTGACAACGGAAATCGGCGGGAATTGCGGATATTCTGCCGCGCCGATTTGGGGAGAAGCGGCTGAGCAGAGGCGCAAAGATTACCAGGATTTAGTGGAGGAGGATGTCTCCCAATGGAGGACGTTGAAAAGTTATTTCGACACACTCGAACGCCGGCAGATCGGGATCAATTACGGCCATCTTATCGGACACAACACATTGCGGCATTCGATTTCCGGCGTGGTGGAGCGCCGACTCGAAGACGACGAAAAGAGGGAAATCTGTCTGGCTGTCCGGGAGGCGCTTGCTGAAGGCGCTTTTGGTCTTTCCACAGGGCTCATCTATTCTCCGGGCTGTTTTGCTGATACGGCAGAATTGGCGGCGATCGGAAGAGAAGCGGCACTTGCCGGGGCTCCCTTTGCATTTCACATGCGCTCCGAGGGAAATCAACTGGTCGAAGCAGTAGAGGAGACCCTTGAAATCGGGCGTAAAACAGGCGGAAGGGTGCAGATTTCGCATCTGAAGACATCGGGTCCGAAGAATTGGCCGAAGATTGATGAGGTTTTCGAACGGATTGAAAAGGGGTTGCGCGAAGGTCAAAAAGTCGGCGTCGATCGTTACCCTTATATAGCCTCTCAGACCGTTCTCAGCGTTGTCCTTCCGCAGTGGACCTATACAGGGGGGAGAGAGGCAATGAAAGCGCGTCTGAAAGATCCCGGACAGAGAAAGAAGATTTTTGAAGAGCTTGCGTCTCTGCACCCGCTGGATGGGGATTACTGGAGCCGCATTAAACTGATGGCTTTTAAAAATCTGCAAAATAAAGTCTTTGAAGGGGTGACTTTGACAGAAGGGGCGCGAACCACCGGAAAGAACCCCATCGAATTCATGCTGGATCTGCTGATCGATGAGGAGACAGATATTCCTTCGATCTTCTTTACGATGTCTGAAGAAAATTTGCGCCGCATCCTGTCCAAACCGTATGTGAGTGTGGCATCTGACAGCGGATGCCGCGCCAGGAGAGGGCCGTTGAGCGAGGGGAGTCTTCATCCGAGGGCTTTTGGAACATTTCCGCGAGTGATCAAAAAATATGTGCTGGAGGAGAAGATTCTCACGCTGGAAGAGGCGATCTACAAGATGACGCTTCAGCCCTGCGAGCAGATGAATATTCCTCGCCGGGGAGTTTTAAGAGAAGGGTATTTCGCGGACATTGTTGTTTTTGATCTCGATCGCATTGAAGATTGTGCAACCTTTGAAGATCCGAAACAGTACCCTTCCGGGATCGATTTTGTCCTCGTCAATGGTCAAATTGCAGTGGAGAATGGAGAATTGACGGGGGTGCGCAATGGAAAGGTGCTCAAACGTTAGCCCACTTTTGATGTTCAGGGCAGCCAATGATCCTCTTTGCGATGCCCCGATCTAACGGAAGCGGTTTTCCTGGAAAACGATTTTTAAGCGCAACGGCATGTTGTAAAGCAGAATCTACTCTGCGGTGGGAGAGTTTCCCCCCTGCGGCTTCTCTTTCCACCCGCTCTTTTGCTGAAATGGCCTCCTCCCAGTGATGACAAACAAGCAGAAGGTCAGCCCCTGCCTGTAATGCAAGAAGAGCGGCTTCAGCGACGGACCATTGGAGGGAGATCGCCTTCATTTCGAGATCATCTGTGATAATCGCGCCATCGAAGCGGAGATAATTTCGAAGGAGTTGGGTGAGAAAGGTATGAGAAAGGGTAGCGGGATGCAGCGGATCGACGGACGGATTGATGAGGTGCGCCGTCATGATCGCGGCCACGCCCGCTTCAATAGCGGTGTAAAATGGAACAAAGTCACAGTCCTGGACCTGTTCAATCGGCCGCGGATCTATAGGAACTTCCTCATGGGAATCAGCGAGAGTATGGCCATGGCCCGGAAAATGTTTTGCACATGCCGCGATACCGCCACTCTGAAGACCTCGCACCATGCTTTTAACGAAGCTCGCAGTTGTTTCCGGATTGCCGGATGCAGAGCGGTCCCCAATGACGCTATTTTCAGGATTTGTCAGAACATCCGCGACAGGAGATAAATTCAGAGTGATCCCTGCCGCAGAGAGCTCTCTCGCGGCAAGCTGTGCCACTCTTTCAGCTAAATGAAGGTCTCCTCTGGAACCAAATTTTGAGAAGGGGGGAATCTTCGTAAAAGGGGCCCCAAACCGCTGAACGCGTCCCCCCTCATGATCGACGGCGATCAGGAAGCGACGAGGGAAGGCACGGCTGCGCAGCGCTTCTGTTGTGGTCATCAGCTGGTCAAGATCGGAAAAATTTCTGGAAAAGAGAATCACTCCGCCGATATCCCCCCTCTCTGCCGCTGACAAGAGAGGTTCCGGCGGAAAAAGCCCATCGTATCCAACAATAAAAAGTTCGCCAATGTTCATACTGTTAGAATAATTTGTTATCTACTCACTTGCAATAGCAAATGGGGTCCCTCCGGTCACTTCTGTATTGCTTTCTTTCATGATACAATCGTGGCCATTGCTTTGCCTGTGCAGTGCGGGTAAAGAGCGCTTAGTACCCCGCACCATAAATACGGTGATGCACCAAGGGCGCCAGTGTGCTGCGCCCGCAAGGCAGAGGAGCGAGCGCGACCAAGGCGCAGCCGCTGTGCTGCGTTGCGGGAGCGCGAGCGACGATAACGCCGCGGGCGCGGATACAACGGCGGCCGAATGCCACCGTATTTATGGTGCGGGGTACTTAGTGCTCCAAAAATCGTTCGGAGGGCCTGTGAAGCGAGTCCTAAAGAAAATTCTCGTCCTTTGCATAGCAGTTATGCAGAGTCTTTTTTCTTTACCGATAGATACTTTTGCTCAAACCGATACCGCATTTTGTATCCATGTCGGCTTAAAAGGCTCCCTTTACGTGCAAAAAGAGGGAGAGGAGAACGCCCCACTGAATCAGCCTGGATTTGGAGAGGGAATCCCTTTGGGGCATCGGATTCTTGTCGATGAAAAAAAGAGGGCGAAGATTCTCTGCCAAGGAGACACTTTAATCACTTTGATTGAAAAAACGGAAGTGGCTCTCTTGTCAGCAGAAGTGACAGCCACTCCCTATGTGTCGTGGCTTGTCAGGCTTCATCATGGACAGGTGCGCATCGATCGTTATGGGGAAGATCCTAAAAAAAGTCTCTCTTATCTTCGACTCATCACCCCCAATGCGTTGCTTCGGTTTTCGTCAGGATCGGGTCTCTTTACTTACTATCCTCAAACCAACATCACGGATGCGCTTCTGTTTGATGGGGCGGCTGAGATCAGGAGTGCTGAAAAGCTGAAACAGCCGGCAGTTCAGATTAAAGGGGGAGAGATCTCGCGAGTGATTTCAAAAATGAGCCCTTCTCATTCTGTCAAACTGGAGGGAACTGTGCGGGCCCGGTTTTTGAAGAATAGCCATGCTCCGACTGTTGTGTTACCCGATCCGATGTTTGAATCGTTGGTTTTACCGGCTATAAAGGGTGCAAAGAGATGAATCAGAGGCCCTCAAGGAGCGATCTTTACGGCGAGGTTGACCGGATATCTCACGAATTGTGGGGCGTCGCGCTTGAAATCGCCAACAAGCCGGAACTCGCTTTTGAAGAGAGGTATGCCTCTCAACGTGCTGTGGAATATTTGAAGAGTCATGGCTTTGAAGTTCAGACCCCTTATCTTTGGCTCGATACCGCTTTTCGGGCCAGTTTTAAATTGGGTGATGGGGGGAGAAGAGTCGCTTTTTTGGCAGAATATGACGCACTGCCTGAGATTGGGCACGCCTGCGGCCACCCTTTGATTGCAGGGATGTCAATCGGCGCTGTAGTGGCGCTTTCTCGGTTTCGAGGGCTATTGCCAGGGGAGATTGTGGTGATTGGAACACCTGCGGAGGAACAAGTAGGCGGAAAAGTCCTGCTGGCGGATGGAGGCGCATTTGATGATATCGATTGCGCCCTGATGGTTCATCCGAGCGATCGGACGGAGATTGTGACATCTACCCTGGCCCTATTCGATGTGACCTTTGAGTTTAAAGGAATGGCCGCGCATGCTTCCGCCTTTCCGTTTCAAGGGAGAAACGCATTGGATGCGGCGATCATGACCTATTGCGCGATTAGCGCGCTGCGTCAGCAGCTCCCTTCTGATGTCCGGGTTCATGGGATCATCCTGGAGGGGGGGCGGGTTCCCAATATCATCCCCGACTCTGCGAAGATGCGCTATTTTGTGCGCGCTCCCCAGATTGAAATGGCCCATGAGATTTTAAAGAAGATTGCTCAGTGTGCCAAAGGAGCATCTCTTTCAACTCAGACAGATGTCGAGATTCATGTGGCCGATACTCCCTATTTTCCGCTCCTGTCCAACGAAAGGCTCTGTTCCATTTTTGCCGGGCAGCTCGATCTCCTTCATGTGCCCTATGAGATGAGGCGCGACGGAAAGGAGGCGGTCGGTTCATCCGATGTCGGCAATGTGAGCGGGCTGATTCCAACCCTTCACCCCACACTTCAGGTGTGTGAAAGGGGAGTAACCTGCCATACGCGCGGTTTTGCGAGCGCTGCGGTTACTGATCGCGCAAAGGAGGCGATGGTTGTTGGCACAAAAGCTTTGGCGGGGACAGCGCTTGAGATCCTCTCCTCTCCCGAGATATTTAAAGAGGTGAGAGAAGAATTTCTTTCGAGGACGGCCTATGTATGCGATCGGCTTGATGTCGGGCACATCTCTTGATGGAATCGACGCCGCTCTGATCAAGGTGAGCCGGAAAGAAGGTAAGCGTTACCATCATGAGCTAATCGATTTTCAGTGCACATCTTATCCCTCCAAACTCCGTTGGGAACTGACAGAGATCATCTGCGGAAAGAGAGGAGACGCAGCTTTTTTCTCGCGCCTGCATCTTGAGGTGGGATCTGTTTTTGGAGAAGCTGCACGGGCATTAATGTTGAGAAATAACCTGAAAGCGTCACAGGTTTCCGTTATTGGCTTTCATGGTCAGACCATTTGGTATGAATCGCTTCTCTCTCAGCGCAACAGTCCCAAAAGCATACCCTTTTGTGGAATAGAATCTTCCCCTCTTTCGGAAGAAGA
>JACQJE010000205.1 GCA_016205125.1 Deltaproteobacteria bacterium
ATGGTAGGCACGGGCGGTCTCGAACCGCCGACCTCTACCGTGTCAAGGTAGCGCTCTACCCCTGAGCTACGCGCCTAACCTTATTATAGATCCTGTCCGACAAATAGCTTTCTACTACAACTTGCTGCAAAATCGGCAAGAAAGCTATTTGTCGGACAGGCTCTTTATCACCGTTTGAGAAAATCCAAGCTTTCGAGTTCTCATCCAGAAACAGAGGTTCTGTTGCGAGTGGCTGCAAAATTCTCTCTCTTCGTCATCGATGAAAAATGTCCTCGACGTAGCTCTTTGGCTACGCCTCCGGGCATTTTCCATCTGCTTCCTCGAGAGAGAATTTTTCGCTCACTCTCACGACGAACTCTGTTTCTGGATAAGAACTATCGAAGATCCTCTCCTCTGTCAACCCAGTGACAAAATTTTTCGCGACTGCTATGTTGAGCCGTTTGTGCTGAAAGTAAAAAGTTATTAGGTGAGCAACTATGAGCATTCTCGTCAATATCAATGGCGAATATTTTGATCAAAAGTCTGCAAAGATCTCTGTTTTTGACCGAGGCTTTCTTTCTGGAGATGCCGTTTTTGAGGTGATTCGCACTTATGGCGGTAAACCGTTCATGCTCAAAGAGCATCTCGATCGGATGAAACACTCTGCGGAGAAGATCTCTCTCTCCCTGCCCCACTCGATCGCGCGCATCGGCTCTCTGGCAAAGAAATGTTGTCAGCGCGCGGGCAACAGCGAATCAATGATCAGAGTGGTCGTCACTCGGGGGGAAGGGCCGATGACTCTCAATTGGGATGACGCCAAAGAACCGAATCTGATTATTATCGTCGTCCCCCTGGTCCCTTATCCGGAGCACTGCTACCGGGACGGCGTTTCTCTTTTTATTGTGGGGAGACGAAAGATCCCCTCTTACTCACTGGATCCGGGAATTAAGTCAAATGGCTATCTCCTCAACATCCTCGCCCAGAACGAGGCGAAAAAATTGGGAGGCTCCGAAGCGATCCTCCTCAATCATCGCGGCGAAGTGGCAGAATGTACTCAGAGCAATCTCTTTGCCGTCATCGATGGAGAGCTCCTCACCCCTCCTCTCTCCGCAGGCATTCTCGGCGGGATTACACGTCAAGTGACTTTAAAGATTTCCCCGCGGGCAGGGTCACCCTGCCGTGAAAGAATCTTTTATCCAGAAGATCTCTACGGCGCTCAGGAAGTTTTTATTACGAGTACGCGGAGAGACATCATGCCGGTGGCAGAAATTGATGGCAAAAGAATCGGAACAGGGAAACCGGGAAAGATGACTCAGCAATTGATGCGCGAGTTCGAGCGCTTTGCGCAGAGCCAGCGGTAAGAGAACCTGTCTGACCAAAGACCTTTTATCGTCGGAGAAATCCATCTGACTCCTAGACAGCTGTCCAATCAGCACCTTTCCAAAGCTAACCTTATGTAATCCCGAACTAATCTCTTCTTTCTGATTGTATAAGTTCTGGTCAGATGACTGACAATTGTGTCACTTTCCCTCTTTTTACCCCGCTAATCCTCTTCGCAAAACAGCCAAAAAAGTAAGCAAGTCTAGCAAGATAGTGAATATCTGCAGAAGTGGCACGCCGTTTGCTCTTGAAAGTAAGAGTAGGACTCTATTTGAGGTGATGTCCAGTGAAACCGGCGCTCCCGAAAATGGCCATAAAAATAGCAAGACCGCTTCTGACTGGCCTCTGCGCGTCTGCACTGATTGTCCTGACCGCTCAATTTGCCTTTTCAAATCTCAATTTGACCCCTGCAGCCATTCCACCCGCCACAGGAGTCTCTCTGCCTGAGTTCAGCGCTCCCATGGCCAATTCATGGGCTCTTTCTCTCCTGCGGGTGAAAGAGGCGTGGAGACAGCATGTCTGTAAGAAACCGATTACCGTGGCAATCATCGACACAGGGATCGACTCTGCCAACCCCATCCTCAAAGAGATGATCCGGGAAAAAGGGGGATGGGATTTTGTGACCAACACCCCTGATCCTGCAGATGAGCATGGGCATGGCACCCATGTGGCTGGCATCATTCACGCGACAACCGGCGGAGGGATGAAACAGCTCGATGGGAAGCCGTGCATTTCACTGATGGTACTCAAATACTATGACCCAGCCGGCGGAGGCGGAAGCAATCTGGAGCGGAGTCGCCAAGCCCTCAAATTTGCGATCGAGAGCGGCGCCCGGATCATCAACTACAGTGGCGGTGGTGCCGTGCAGGATCCGGAAGAATTAAAAATTCTCCAGAATGCGCAGGACAAAGTCCTCATCGTCGCCGCGGCAGGCAATAATGAGCGCGATATCGATGAAAGAGGGGGTGCTGGATATTACCCAGCCTCTTACCACTTATCCAACACGATTGCAGTCGCAGCAGTACAGCAGAATCCCCTTCGGCTGATGGAGAGTTCCAATTACGGACAGAATACAGTTGACATCGCCGCACCGGGGCATAAGATTTTTAGCACCCTCCCAAACCAGACCTACGGGCAGATGACGGGTACCTCTCAGGCCACAGCCTTCGTATCGGGTATTGCAGCCCTCATTTGGTCGATGCACCCAGACTTTTCTCCGCAAGAGGTCAAAGAAAAGCTCCTCAAATCGTCCAAATCTTTCCCCAGCCTGAAAAAGAAGGTCCATACAGGCGGCCTCGTCGAC
>JACQJE010000208.1 GCA_016205125.1 Deltaproteobacteria bacterium
CCCTGCGGGCCCATGTCAATTAAGAAATCAGCTTTTCTCATCATCATTTCGTCATGCTCGACGACAATGACGGTATTGCCAAGGTCGCGGAGAGCCTGAAGGGTGCGAATCAATTTCATCTCATCGACATGATGGAGTCCGATACTCGGTTCATCGAGGATGTAGATGACGCCAAGGAGAGAGGACCCGAGTTGAGTGGCGAGACGAATCCTCTGCAGTTCTCCTCCAGAGAGTGTCTGGGAAGAGCGGGAGAGTGTCAGATAGCTGACGCCGACATTGCAGAGAAACTTGAGACGGCTTTTGATTTCTTTAGTAATGAGATGCGCAATCTTTTTTTCCCGCTCCGTGAGAGAAAGAGTGGAGAAGAATTCCAACGCCTGCGTCACATCAAGGCGGGCGACATCGGCGATATTCAGATCATTGATAAAAATCGAGCATGCCTCTGGCCGAAGCCGCGTGCTTTCACAGGCTGGGCAAGCATCTTCGCGCTCTTCGGCTGTGCGGGTAAATTTTAGAGCACCCAGACCATTGCAAAGGGCGCAGGCGCCATAAGGGCTGTTGAAGGAGAAGAGGCGGGGTTCAATATCAGGAAGGCTGATCCCGCACCGCATGCATGCGTTGTGTCTGCTAAAGAAGAGCTCCCGGACAAAAGGGACGAGTTTCTTTGGGTGCTGGGGGTGCCGGGGACGCCGGTCTGTGCCTTGAGAAATAATCCCCGCCTTGACAAACCCGCCGCTGAGCCCGACGGCGAGATCAATCGCCGAAGTTACGCGCGGCCGGATTTCCCGTTTCACCTCAATCAGGTCAATAAAGACGTCGATGTCATGCAGATGGGTTTTGGAAAGGATGGGCGGCGCCCCGAGATCGATGAGTGAGCCATCGACAAGCGCCCGGCTGAAACCGCTTTTCCGCAGCTTCGCCAATTCATCCTTAAATTCCCCCTTTTTTCCCCTCACCACCGGGGAAAGGAGGGCAAAAAAGGTCCCCTTTGGAAAAGCGAGGATCTGCTGTGCCATCTGTTCGAGCGTCTGAGGTGTGATCGGCTGATGACACTGGTGACAGCGCGCTTTTCCGATCCGCGCATAAAGGAGGCGCAGAAAATCGTAAATTTCTGTCAGGGTACCGACCGTGGAGCGGGGATTTTTGCTGATGGAGCGCTGTTCAATGGCGATCGGAGGAGAGAGGCCATCGATCGCATCGACATCTGGTTTCTTCAGCTGTTCAATAAATTGTCTCGCGTATGTGGATAGGGATTCGACATAACGGCGCTGTCCTTCCGCGTAGAGGGTGTCGAAGACGAGCGTCGATTTTCCCGATCCGCTCAATCCCGTGATGACCGTCAGCCGGTTTCTCGGAAAAGTGACGGTAATGTTCTTTAAATTGTGTTCTCTCGCCCCCCGCAGGGCGATATCAACGATTGGCATTGCCGATTTCCCGGAGCGCTTCTGCGGCCGCTTCTTCAACAATAGCGCGCAGGGCGGTCAGGCGTTCTTCTGTTTCTGCTTCAAACCGCATGACAATGACCGGCTGGGTGTTTGAGGCGCGGATCAATGCCCAGTCAGTCTCTCCAAAAGAGAGTCGTATTCCATCCATCAAATCGGCCTGATATTTTTTACTTAAACGCTCCCGCACGGCAGAGATCAGCAGGAATTTTTCTTCATCTTTACAGTCGATCCGGATCTCCGGCGTCGCAAAGGTGCGAGGAAGGTCCGCCAGAAGTTCTGCTGGAGACGCGTCAAGGCGGGAGAGAATTTCGACCAGACGGGCGCCTGCATAAAGGGCGTCATCGTAACCGAAGTAGCGATCGGAGAAAAAGAAATGGCCGCTCATCTCCCCTGCCAGTAAGGCACCCTCCGCTTTCAGTTTTGCCTTGATGAGGGAGTGCCCTGTTTTCCACATCAGCGCTTTTCCACCCCTCTTCGCGACATCGCTGAAGAGGAGGTTGGAGCATTTGACGTCCCCCAGGATCTTTGCGCCCGGATGCTTCTGAAGTAAATCCCTCGCAAAGAGACAGAGGAGAAGATCTCCGGGAACTATTTTCCCAGAGGGATCGACGACTCCCAGGCGGTCTGCATCCCCATCAAAAGCGAGGCCGATTCCCGCTTTCTGACGAATCAGCGTTGTCTGAAGAGCCGCCAGGTTTTCCGTCAGAGTGGGATCGGGGAAGTGGTTGGGGAATCTTCCATCAAACTCGCAAAAGAGGGGAGAAACCTCACAGCCGAGAATGCCGAAGAGTTGAGGCGCAAGTTCTGAAGCGGCCCCATTGCCAGCGTCGATAATGATCTTCATCGGATGTGCAAGTTTAATATCTGAGCTTACTTTTTCAATATACGCAGGCTGCGGGTCCCAATGTTGAAGAGATCCTTTTGCTTTGACAGCTGAAGATTTTGTTTCGCCCGAGACAATAGAGGTGTAGAGCTGTTGAATTTCAACAGCGGAGAGCGTCTGCTCTGCTGCGGCCAGCTTGAAGCCATTATACTCGGCAGGATTGTGACTTCCGGTGACGGAGATGCAGGCAGACAGGGCCGGATTCTGATGCATCGCAAAATAGACGAGCGGTGTCGGAACAAGGCCAAGCGCTGTCACATGGATGCCTGTCTGACGCAGGCCGTCTGTACAAGCCGTGGCAAGTGCGGAGGAGGAGAGTCGGCAGTCATGGCCAATGGCTGTGCTCTTGAGCCCCCTCTTTCTGAGAAAGAGACCGAAGGCGATACCGATCTGACAGGCCAGCTCTTCAGTAATTTCTTTATCCACGACCCCCCGGATGTCATATTCGCGAAAAATCGCAGGGGGAACAGCGCGTCCTTTTTTTGGGGACCCCGGTTTGAGGCTGTCGCACTGACGGGAGGGAGTGGATTTTGGAGTTTTCTGGTTAAATGGAACCATAACTTATAGTTTCTTAATAAAGTAGCCGCGCTTCTTTTGATCGATCCAGATCTGAATCGCGTTCTTAAGGCGCAGCTGAAAGAGCTGAAGCCGGATATTCTCTTTTATTTTCGAGAAGTGCTCTATTCCTTTGGCGCGAATATCTTCCACCTTGATCATGTGAAAGCCGAGATGGGATCGAAGAATTTCACTCACCTCGCCAATTTTCATCTTTTCCACCCCTTTTTGCAGAACGGGGAGAAGATCGGAAGCCTTGAGGTAACCGAGATCCCCTCCCTGCGGGGCATAGGGATCATCAGAATGCTCTTTAGCAAGCTGAGCAAAAGAGCCCCCTTTCTGAATCTGCGCAAGGAGATCCTGTGCCTTCTTAAAGGCGGCATTCTCATCGTCTCCTTCTTTTACTGCAATGAGAATCTGGCGCAGGTGAAATTCCTTTTCGCGGCTCATATGCTGTTCGTAATAAGCAGCGATATCCTCGTCTGTGATGTTGATTTTTGATTTGATCTCCTTCTCGACAAGCTGGCGCTGTTCGATTTGACGTTTCAACCCCGCTTTATATTTTTCAAAAGAGATCCTTTCTTTCTCCAGAGCCTGAATCAAAGTCTGACGGTCGATCTTATTTTGCTGTTGAATGAAATTGATCTCTTTTTCGAGATCTTCTTCCGAGAGCCCGAGCCCTTTCTTTTTGATCTCCTGCAGAACAATCCTCTCCTCAATGAGGCGATCGAGCAGAAGGGATGGGGAAGCGAGCAGATCTTTCTTTTCCCCCTCTGTTTCAGTGAAATACTCCCCGCCGGCAACCCTCTTCTTGAAATCGGCCAAGTCAGAGGATGTGACAATCTCCTTTCCGACAATAGCAATGATCCGATCGACAATTTCCGCTCTGAGCGGGAAAGACAATAACACCGCATAGAAAGCAGAAAGGAGGAGAGTGAACGATACGATCGCAGCAGATTTCCTCTCCAGGAAGCTCCAGCTCTTTATTTGACGGCCTATTCCCTTCATGATACCTCTCCACTTTGCCCCAAAATCAATGTTGTTTTGGGATTTAATGAGTGTCTTCGACAAAGCGGGTGTTGCCATTTTTAGCTTGTCGGACAAGCTCTAATCCTGGTTCCTCAATAACCGTAAGATCTTGGAATGCGAAATTCTCACAAATGCTTCTCATATTGTCAATCTCAGGAGCAAGCCTTAATCCTGGCACTCTCCCTGTTCCTTGTCATCCTCCTCCTGAAAAGCGGTTCTCTCGATGCCGCAGAAAAATGGAAGCCCCGTATAGTACCAAAGCCTCTCATCACCTCTGTCGATTATGCTGGACATCCTGAAATCGCCCTCTCAGGAGCAGAAGTGGCTGTTTTGTGGGAGGAGCGGGAGGAAGGGCGGTATGCCATCTGGGAGAGAAGAAGTCTCAATGGGGGTCAAACCTGGGAGGGGGCTGAAAAAGTCTCTCCTCAAGAGGTCCCTTCAGCACGATTTCCCCGCCTGGCCGCAAATTCGGAGGGTCTTTTTTTGCTTGTCTGGAAGAGGGCAGGAGAGAGGGGGGGACGCGATGCTCTCTATTATCAATTGCGGCGGAAAGGAGAAAAGAGCTGGTCCCCTCCAAAGCGGCTGACGAATGAGCTCTATGGGCCTGTTCGCTTCTTTTCGCTCACATCCTCCGAATCGAATTTCGCGCTCACCTGGAGTGGCTTTAATTCGGAGAAAGGGTTTGGAATTTATTTTCAGAAATGGAGAGAACCAAAATCCTCCGCCTGCCTTGAGCGCGATAACCGCATAGCGGGGTCTCCAAAAAGTGGCACTTTTTTGGGTAAAAGAACGGGGTCCTCAGGTGGCCTGCTGCCGGGGGTAAGGTCGTCCGGGGAGGCGGCGGATCAGAGTGCTTGGGGTGAAGTCGTCCGGGGAGGCGGTGGATCAGGGTGGAGCTCCCCTGAGAGGTTATCGGAGAGTGAGACATTGGAGAGGCCGGCTGATTTTCCAGTTGTCGCAGTGAGGGGAGAGGAGATTGCAGTGGCCTGGCAGGATCTCAGGAGGGACCTCACCCCCCTTCGGGATCCGATTCCTGACGATTGGAGAGTGGTGCTGAAATACAGCCGGGATAGCGGCGAAACCTGGTCAGAGGAGATCGAAATTTCCAGAGACTTCCACTTCGCATTCCGACCGAGCCTCGCCTGGGACAATCAGGGGTCTATTGTCGTCCTCTGGAGAAATAAGGATCAGAGGATCAGCTGGCACTATCGAAGAACAGATCTGAATCTCCAGACTGGAGAAGCGATTCAGAAGGGGCGAGTTCCCTTTCCCCATTCCTATGTGGACGGGCTGAGGCTTTTCCAGCACGGAAAAAGATTATTTTCCTGCTGGTTTTCACCGAGTCATGGTGACAGAAGCGTGGTCCTTGCCTGTGGCGGTCTCCAGGGAAAGAGTCACCTCCTGTTGAAAGGAGCCCCCCTTCAGGGATACCCCTCTCTTGCTATCGCAGGGAACACGCTTTTGATGACATGGGCTGAAGGGAGCATCTACATGGGGGGATGGGAAATTGAATAAGATGCCCTTGATCCGCCGCCATGGTCTATCGCTCGTTCTGTTTGCCTCCTCTCTTCTCTTTTTTGGCTATCTCGGTTGGGAAAGAAAAGAGACAGGTTTTTCCGAACTGATCCCGAACGGGCGGTCCGGGGAATGGTATCAGGGAGACACTCATTGCCATACCGATCATAGTGATGGAGGGCTTCAGCGATTTTTTCCCCTCCTCCCTGCCGACATGATGGTCAAGAGTCAAATTCGGACCGCGCTCAGGCGAAAACTCGATTTTCTCATGATCACCGATCACCGCACCCTTTCTCATACCTACGATCCTGACTTTGTCCGACCCGAGAGAGAGATTCTCATAATCCCATCGGAGGAGTGGGGAATCGATGTCCATGCCACTGTCTGGGGGATTCAGGACGAAATCGAGAATGTTGCAAATGTTGAAGGTTCGCAGTGGGCTGTTCAACTTGCGCATGCTCAAGGGGGACTGATTGCGATGGCGCATCCCGCGCGCAGGAGAAAGAGCTGGTTTCTTCGAGGAAAGGAGCATTACAAAGTTGAAGGGATGGACGCGATCGAGATTTGGTCGGGAGGGTGGTTTGGGCACTTTCTCTCCAATAACGCGGAGGCGGTGCGATTTTGGGAGAGGGAATTTCTCAACAAGGGAAAAAAGATCGTCGGTATTGGCGCGAGCGATAGTCACGTTGCTCAGGCGAATGTCGTGGGCGGCGTCGGATATCCGACAACTGTCGTTTTCGCCTCCGGCCTCACTCAGGGGGAAATTCTCGATGGGATTCGCAAAGGGCATGTCTATGTGAAATCGGGACGAACCCCCCTGGCTCTCAGCTTCGAGGCCGATGCCGATGGGGATGGCAGGTATGAGACCCTCATGGGAGAAGAGATCCAAGCCTCCCCATCGATTCCAATCGACTTTCGAATAAGACTCAGGAGAGCGCGCGGGATGAAAGCCCGTCTGATTTCTCAGAAAGGGGTGCTTGCTGCTGAGAAAATCACCCATCGTGACCAGATTCTCCATTTCCGGTTGAAACCGGCAGATTCGTGGTATCGCATTGAAGTTCTCCGCTTCGGTCGCATCACAGAGGCACTCACGAATCCTATCTATATACGACGACAGAACTAATTAAGTGATAGCTGCAAAGTGCTTGCGCCACTTGATAACCCGCTCCCGCAAGTCACCCTGTGATTCAAGCGGCAAAAGATTGCGTTCGTCAACGAGAACTTTTCCATCAACGATCGTGTAGCGGACATCTTGCGCTTTCGCACTGAAGACGAGATGCGTGTAGGGATCGGAAGCCGCG
>JACQJE010000209.1 GCA_016205125.1 Deltaproteobacteria bacterium
GTTTGAGAACAGCTGATTCCCCTCTCTCAGGATAAGCCGAATGAGCCTTCCTGCCGGCTGTCTGAATCGAACATTTCACAATCCCCTTGCTCCCTCTGGCCATCTTTAGTTCTGTCGGCTCACCGATCACAAGGTATGGCACTTTGATACCGAGTTCGAGCGCCTTCCTGGCTCCGATGTGATCCACCTCTTCTCCGACAAGGTAGAGAAAGGCAATGTCTTCAACGCCTTCATCAAAAAGTTTTTTTCCCGCTGTTAACTGGGCTGCAATGATCCCTTTGGCATCACAGGCACCGCGACCGTAGAGGATCTCTTTCTGGAGCCTCGCGCCAAAAAAGGGGGGGACTGTGTCAAGGTGGGAACAGAAAATGACGCGAGGGGAGCGCGTCTTTGACGCATAGAGATTGAAGCGGGAGGGAGCCGCCTCCTGCCGTGTGACGACACACCCCATCCTCTCACACTCGACTGCGACTCTCTCCGCAAAACACTGCTCTTCACCGCTCACCGATGGGATGTCAACAAACTCTGCCGCAAGACGGATCACATCACTCATACCAAAATCCCACCCACCTTCAGTAGCAAAACCGCAGATCCACCAGCAACGAGGCGTGGTTCCGAGTCCAAGCGTCCGAGGAGTCGGTGGATCAAGGTCATACCGATGCCATCTTGTAGCGCTTGCGGAGCTGATTGCGCATATAAATCGCTAAAGCATTCAGCAGAAGAACAATCAGCAGGAGGACAAAAGCGGTGGCATAGACCATCGGCTTGGCCGCTTCCACATTGGGGGACTGAAATCCGACATCATAGATGTGAAACCCCAAATGCATGAACTTATAATTGAGGTGGAGATAAGGGGGGTCCGTATTGAGCGGCATGCTCGATGCCAGTTTAACCGCGCCGGTCAGCATGAGGGGGGCCACCTCTCCCGCGGCACGGCTCACCGCCAAAATCACCCCGGTTAAAATTCCCGGCATCGCGTGAGGAAGAACCACATTCCAGATCGTCTGAAATTTTGTCGCAGAGAGAGCGAGAGACCCTTCTCTATTTGCCGTCGGAACGGCGGAAAGCCCTTCCACTGTAGCAACGATAACAACGGGAAGCGTAAGAAGAGCGAGTGTCAGGGAAGCCCAGAGAATCCCCCCCGTCCCAAACGTCGGCTCGGGAAGACGACCTGAAAAAAGGAGCTGATCGATTGTCCCGCCGACGAGATAGACAAAGAAGCCGAGGCCGAAAATACCAAAAACAATGGAGGGGACCCCCGCCAGATTACTGACAGCGAGGCGTACGATCCGAACCAGCCATGCCGGCTTTGCATATTCATGAAGATAGACCGCAGATAACACCCCCAGCGGCACAACGGCTATCGTCATCACGAAGACCAACAGCACCGTTCCAAAAATGGCAGGCAAAATCCCCCCTTCTGTATTCGACTCTCTCGGCTCTGAGAACAGAAAGAGAGAGAACTTTTTCAGATAAAAGAAAACTTTTTTGGAAATGCTCATCGAATTTGGCTGATAGGCTGTCATGATTTGGGAAATCCGAAATTCCGTCTCTTCACCCCGCGCTGTGCGCACTTTAGCAGTATGAGCTCGATCCGCCTCTTCGAGATGACTCAACTCCCCCTCTCTCAAAGCGATCTTTCGCATGCTCTCAGGATCTGCAGCCTCTGCCGCTTTTCGGCCCAGCCGCGCGAGCTCTTCCATCAGCGCTTTTCTCTTTTTGCGGAGCCGGCTCCCCTCCATGAGGAGATCATGAAAACTCCCCCTCCCCCGCCATTCGGCAAGATAGCCGTAGAGATTTCCGTACTCAGTCCGCTCAAAAACGTAGAGATCAAGCGGGTAATTGCGACCCGCGATCTCTTTTTCATCAATCCAGCGAAAATCTTCGCCAGTGAGATCGCGGTTTCCGACTTTCAGGAGAATCCGATATTGAGGCTCTTCACTTTCTCTCTGCTCAGAGGGAATCCTCTCCCTCCCCATCACTTCGCCCGCCACATGGCTCCCATCCCGCAACTCAATCGCCAATACATTCTGCGGCCAGAAAAGATGCAGCCCCTTTGCCATGATGAGTCCAATCATCCCAAAGGTCAGGATTAAAGCGACAATGACGGCAAAGCCCGAGAACCAGATTAGCGGGATCCCCTGCTTTCTTTTTTTTACATTGCCCATTTCTATTCTCTACCCAAAAATCTGTGTCTATTTCTGGGTCTCTAAAAGCGACTGTATCTTTTCCGCAGCCTCTGCGACACGAGGTCACCTATCGAGTTCACAATAAATGTAAAGATAAAGAGAAGCAGCGCTGTCAAAAAAAGGACGCGATAGAGCGTCCCTCCCACTGGAGCTTCCGGAATCTCAACTGCGATATTCGCCGAGAGCGTTCTCATCCCGTTAAAGACGCTCCAGTCGATGATCGGGGTATTCCCTGTCGCCATGAGCACAATCATCGTCTCTCCAATTGCCCTTCCCAGACCGAGCAGAATCGCCGCAAACACACCCGGCGCCGCGGCAGGAAGCACCACTTTATATGCCGCCTCCCATCGATTTGCGCCAAGCGCCAACGCCGCGGAGACAAGGGTCTTCGGGACACTGCTCATCGCGTCCTCGGCAATCGTAAATATAATCGGCACCACCGCAAAGCCCAACGCAATGCCGACTACAATGCAATTGCGCGGATCGTAAACCATTCCAAAATAGGCGTTCAGCCACTGGTGAATATCCCCTCCAAAGAATACCCTTTCAACGGGTCTTTCAATAACAATCGCTAAAAGGGCGCCTACCGTCATGACTCCAAAGAGAATCGCCAACTCCACAACGGGATGCTTGATTCTCATGTGAACAAAATCGGGAAGAAGTCGGCAGAGAAGCAGTGCGGCGGCAAAGGCAATGTGAACGGTGACAATGGCTGTGAGAAAAAAGGCAAAGTGCTTCTCGATCAGGGGAGAGATCCAGAGGCCGGCAACGAGACCGACCACGACACTCGGGATGCCCGCCATCAATTCAATGATCGGCTTCACACTGCTTCTGACCCCCGCGCTTGTCAGCTGTGAGATATAGATCGCAGCAAAAAGAGCCATTGGCACAGAAAAGAGCAGAGCGTAAAGGGTCCCTTTGAGGGTGCCAAAAATGAGGGGGACCAGACTCATCTTTGGTTCAGAATCGTCACCGCCTGTCGATTGCCAGACATACTCTGACTCAGAGTAGCCTTCGTAGCGTACCGGCTGAAAGAGAACCGAATAAGAAATCTCCGGATGGGGATCGTGCAGGTCAACACTGTATAGGCTCCCTCGCTGACCCAAAGCGAGCAAACCATCCCCCTTCCCCCCAAAAGCGAGAAATTTTACCGGTTCATCGAACAATTTACGCTTGAGACGGGTCTGATGGGCGGTCGCATGGTGAAAGTAGAGTTCCCCTCCCCCGTCTCCCGTTGAAAAGAGGCGGCCAAAAGGGGAGGGGGCAATCGCCATGACAGGAGCAGAATGGGATTCAAAAGAGCGGACAAACTCCAACACAGCCCATCCCGACCCCTTCTTCTTAAACCACTGCTCCAGCGCTCCATCTTCGCGCCCTACAATGAGCGATTCGTCCCCGCGCAGAAAAGCAACTGCAGTAACAGCTGGCACTTTCTGACCCCTCGGAGCGTCTGCCCTGTTTTCAGAAGCAAAGGAAGCGCCTTGCAAATCCCAATAATAAAGTCCCCCCCCTGCACTCCCTGCGACACAATCTTCCCCATTCACAGAAAGAGAGAGTGTGGTGACACTGCGGGGATCCATTCCCGTCAGCTCTTCCGCATCCAGCTGTCCTGAAGTCGAAGTGCGAGCCACCGCGATTTCCCCTTCCGTGGACACAATGACTGGCTCTCCCCTCTCTCCGCCTGAAGATGCGAGATGAAGGATCGATCGCCCTCTCAGTAAGCTAAGCGGAGTCAGCTCAAGGCGGGAGAGACGGGGAAGACCCTTTTCGAATATCAGTTCCACCCGCCCCAACTCGCCTCTGTTCGTGCCAAACAGAAGAGATGAAGAACCACGCGCCTGAAAGGATGACGTGATCTTTATCGGTTCATCGACCAATCTCTTTTCGAGCAGACGTTTTCCTGTGGCAAGATGAAAAACGACAATATGACCCGATTCGTAAAGGAGATAAGCTCTTTTCCGATATTCATCCATGCCGATCCAGCGAATCTTATTTTCCTGGGACAGCGCTGAAGGAACGGGCCGGGCAAGTAACTGCGGTTTCTTAA
>JACQJE010000210.1 GCA_016205125.1 Deltaproteobacteria bacterium
ATGGGGGGATCGCTCGTTGTGGTTGGATTCAATCACTGGCTCCTCACGCGGCGCCGCTATACCACTGTCGGTGGAAAAGCTTCCTATGGAGAGGCTCTCGATCTTGGAAAATGGAAAGGGGTATTATTTGTGATCTGCATTCTCTTTTTTGCAGTGACTTCGCTTTTTCCGCTGATGACACTCCTTGGAACCTCTCTTCTTAAGAGCTACGCAGTCGGCTGGAGATTTGGGAATTTTGGTTTCTCAAAATATCTTTATGTTTTGAGAGATCTCGAGATCACGCGCCACGCCCTCATCAATAGCACTCTTTTGGCAGTTTGTTGCGCGACACTTGGAACGGCCGCCGGTTTTTTTGCCGCCTATTTTGAGATTCGCGAAAGGAAGAGAGGCGGCCAGATTCTGCAATCTCTCGTGACGCTCCCCTATGCGACACCTGGCATTGTGGTTGCAGTGGCGATGATTTTGGCATTTTCGGGACAGTTTGGTCTTAATCTTTACAACACACTCTGGATTTTAGGTGCGGCTTATTTTGCGAAGTATCTCAATTTTTCTGCCCGCAGTATTGCGGCCGCTTTAGTTCAGGTCGATATTTCACTGGAAGAAGCGGGGTGGATGTGCGGGGCGGGGTGGTTAAGGAGCATTCGCGACATCCTGCTGCCAGCCGTGAAACCAGCGCTGATCGGGAGTTGGTTTCTCATCTTTATGCCGGTTTTTAGCGAGCTGACGATGTCGATTCTCCTCTACGGCCCGGGCACAGAAACGGTCGGAACGGTTCTCTTTGAGCTTCAGAATTACGCCGATCCTCAGGCGGGCGCTGTACTCGCTATGGTGGTGGTGGTATTAGTGCTCACTTCGAATGGTCTGGTCAAATGGGCCACAGAGGGGAAATATGGGTTTTAGAGTGTCAAGATGTCTAAGGTTGAGTTAAGTCAAATTAGCAAGGTCATTCAGGGGGAGAAGATTCTCGATTCGATTTCCCTGGAGGTCAGACATGGGGAGTTTGTTTCTCTCCTTGGCCCTTCCGGGTGCGGGAAGACGACGACATTGCGGATCACAGCAGGGCTCACCCTTCCAACAGCGGGAAGAGTAAAAATCGGTGAAAGGGTGGTCTGCGATATGGCAGAGAAACGATGGATTCCTCCGGATCAGCGCAATATCGGAATGGTTTTTCAATCGTATGCGATCTGGCCTCACATGTCGGTTTATGAAAATGTCTCTTATCCCCTCAGGGTGAGAGGAATAAAAAAAGCGATCGCGAAAGAGAAGGCAGGGGAGGTGCTCGACCTCGTCGGCCTCTCTGGACTTGAGCGGCGTTTTCCGCACGAGCTCTCGGGCGGGCAGCAGCAGCGTGTGGCGCTGGCGCGCGCCCTTGCGATGGAGCCCTCTGTCTTGCTGTTGGATGAGCCGCTGAGCAACCTCGACGCCAAACTCAGAATTGAAATGCGGGGTGAAATCAGGAGACTCCAAAAAAACCTCTCCATGACGGTTCTTTACGTGACCCATGATCAGACTGAAGCGCTGTCGATGTCAGATCGCGTTGCCGTAATGAATCGGGGGAGGATCTGCCAAATTGGAACCCCGGAAGAGATTCAAATCCAGCCGGCAGATTCCTTTGTAAAGGAATTCCTCTCGTCTAATTGAGCTGCTCGACGCGGTTAAACGACATTCCGTTGAGAGAGCGGACATGGATCAGATAAAGACCCTCCTGACTCGGTTTAAGTTCGACTGAGGCCGTGAACGGAATGTCCGCAGATTTGCAATTCCCATTGTCTTTGTAATGAGCAATAGGCAGAACGGCCAATACCCGGGTCGGCTCTTCCACTACCCGAACCTCTTTCAGCGTCATGCAGTCGTTCTTGAAGATCCCCTTTAATGTGAGGAGATGAAGATCGGTATCTGCAAGTGCCACCTCGTGTACCGGTGCGTAGAGGAAATCGTCTGGGCCGGAATTGGAAGATTTTACGACAGGGAGTGTTGGAATCGTGCTGCGGACCTGTTCAATTTTAATCCGGTATGATCCTTTCTCCAGAATTCCGAGCGAAACAGACTGCCAATAATGCCGCATGACCTGAAGGCAGATCCCCGGCACATAGTAAGACTGAGCGGAGACGATGATCGTCTTTGTCTCTTCCTCTTTAAACACCTTTGTCGGTCCGATGCGATAGCAGGTGTTCGGAAAATAGCCGTGAAGAACCACTTCCGCGTTGTCGTTGTCGTCGAAACCCTGCGGCACAAAGACATCGGACACAGGGCTCGGTTTGAGAATGGGGCGTTCTTCCTCTGCTTGCGCTGAATAGGGAAGGATAAAGAGTCCGGCGAAAAGAACCATGAGAATCAATCTGTTCATGACACCCTCCTTGGGTTGGATATTCTGAATTGCTATTACTCGATGTATTTAAATTAGGCAATGATTTTTCTCCGAGCTTCATCTATTTTAGATTCCAGTGCGAGGGAAGGCCGGAGGAGGAAAAGGAGCCGCGCGAAGGATCGTAAGAATAGAGAAGGCGGAGCAGAATCGAATCTCCTTCCATCCCGTCGATCTCAGCCATTTGAGTGATTCTCCTGGCGCCGTCTGGGAATCGATTCATATGGACGAGGATCTGAATGGCTGAAGCGATCTGTTCTCGTATGGCTCGGATCGGAATGTCATGGCCAGCCAGTGTGATCATTATTTCCAATCGTTTGAGGGCATCCGCGGGCGAATTGGCGTGACAAGTGGTGAGTGCGCCGTCGTGGCCGGTGTTCATCGCCTGAAGCATGTCGAGGGTCTCTTCGGAGCGGCACTCTCCCACGATAATGCGGTCTGGCCGCATGCGGAGTGCATTATGGACGAGATGTCTCACGCTGATTGCCCCTATTCCTTCAATGTTGGCAGGTTTTGTTTCGAGCGGAATGACGTGGGGCTGTTGAAGCTTCAGCTCTGCTGCGTCTTCGATGGTGACAATTCGCTCATCATGCGGAATGAAGCTCGAGAGGACGTTGAGGAGGGTTGTCTTTCCTGAGCTGGTGTTTCCGGAGACGATCAGGTTGCGGCGGCTCGTGACTGCAGATCTCAAGTAATCTGCCATCTCCTGCGTGAGAGTTCCCCGTGAGATCAACTCTGAGAGTGTGAGAGGAGAGGTTGAAAACTTCCGAATCGTGACGACCGGACCTTTTAATGAAATCGGAGGGATGATCGCATTCAATCGGGAGCCGTCGGACATCCTCGCATCGACCATGGGGCTCCGCTCATCGATCCGCTTGCCAAGCGGGGCAAGGACGCGGTCAATCATGTTGTAGAGAGCTTCTTCGTTGAGAAAGGAGTCAGGTGTCGGAATGAGTTTTCCCCCTCTTTCAATGAATATTTCATTTGAGCCATTGATCATGACTTCAGAAACAGAGGGATCATCCAGATATTTTTGCACTCTGCCGAAACCGATCAGATCATCGAAAATCTCACGCAGGAGCATCTCCTGGAGTTCGGGAGAGAGATCGGGAGCAAGGGGAGGGATCATTTCTCTGAGCTGTTGTTCCATCTCTCTTCGTATTTCAGAGTCCTTCCTGGACTGGAGAATCCACTTTTTAAAATCATTTCTTGTCATGAGAGCGCGGACGAGCTCATCTTTAAGAGCGGGCAGAGCGGGAGAGGGGGGCTGGGGCGCGGGTTGAGGGTTCTCCCATGCCCTGATGATGAGAGAAGAGTTTCCGATGCGAAGCTCATCTCCGCCATGGAGAGTGGCCATCTTCTCAATTCTGACTCCGTTGACAAAGGTACCATTTGTGCTGGTCAAATCTTCTGCAGTGAGGCTTCCCTTCTCATCGAGAGAGATGCGAAGGTGCTGTCGCGACACAGCAGGGTCTGCAAGAATTAAGCCGGCATCAGCGGCTTTTCCGATCAGGAGAGGGGGAAAAGCTTCATGTTCAAAAGTCTCTTGCGCAGGGGTGATGATTTTGAGCTTCAGCATCACTTCTCCTCGGGATACTCCATTTTTTCCCGGAACTTTTTGATCTCTTCTTTGTGCAGTGCGGACTCGTCACGGACGATGCGCGGAATGACCGCGATCAGGAGTTCATGCTCCGATCTCTCTTTTGCGTCGGTCCTGAAGAGAGTGCCCAGAAAAGGCAGGGAGGAGAGGAACGGAGTGATGATCTTCTTATGGCTCTCCTCTTGAGAGATCAGCCCTCCGAGAATTACGGCAGTGCCAGATGGAACAGTCAGGGCTGTACTGATTCTCTTGGTAGAAAGCTGAGGGAGATTGGAGTTTCCTATGGGATTGGCTTGCAAAGTGCTGATTTCGGCGCTGAGGATGGCCGCGATAAAATCTCTCTGATTTGCCTGAGGTTTGATGGTGAGTGTGATGCCGTGAGGCTTCCATGTCACTTCATGTTTTCTGTAGCTCTTCGTTTCGATCGGCAGCTCTCCCCCGGCGAAGAAACGCGCCTCCTCACCGCTGCGACAGCTTAAGTGGGGGGAGGCGATGACGCGGCCGACTTGGCGGGATTCCGCAAGGTGAAGAAAGAGGTCAAGCGTGATCGGGCTCCCTTGCCATGAAAAGGATCGATTGGGGTCAGGGAGTGTCCATTGAGTCGAAACCTCAACGACGTTGGGCCACTCAAGCCCGATCTCACGCGCCTGTTTTCTCTTTATTTCGGCAATCGCGATTTCAAGTGAGATGATGGGCGCGTCTGAAAAAGTGGTCTCTACACTGTCGATAACCGGGTCGGCAAATTTTCCTGCCATCTGCAGGAGGATCTCTTTCTCTTTTTCGTTCGCCACTTCGCCATCCAGAAGGATGCCGTGGGAGAGCCCCCTTGCTTTGACTCCAGAGAGGGTGGAATTTTCCAGGGAGTGATTCAGCTCTTCTGCAGCAACGCGATAGGCCAAAGGGCTTATCGTTGCGGCGACTGTGATCTTCTTACCGCTTTTGCTGAACTCTTTTATTTTTTCCGCGTCGCGAAAGAGGAGAATCTCTCCGCTGATCAGAATCTCTTCTCCCATTGGCCGGATGGCAATCCCCTCCACTCCTTCAAGAGCTGTTGTCGCTTCCCGGTACATTTCGTAGGTTTCTTTGTCGACGACAATCAACTCGATTCTTTTCTTTGAAGCGGAGAGATCTTCTTTTCCATATTGAAGGGAGGTTCTTCCCTTACTGCGAGCCGTGAGACGGAAGAGGTGTTGAGCTTCATCGGTTTCTGCTGAAACGACAGCGTCGTTTTCAATAGCCAGAATGGCCGAATCTTCAAGGGGGAGGACAACCGACGCTCCGATGGCGAGCACAATTGTGCGATCAGGGAGATCGATCGCCCAGCCTTGAGAGAATGAGAGAATTTGCAAGAGAAAGAAGAAAAGAATGTACCTGGTTTTTTCCACAATCCCCCCTCAACTTTTAGAATGTCATTTTTCTTCCTGATCCCGCTGTTTCAGAGGAAGGATCATATGATAAGCGAGCGATTCCTCTGACTCGCGGCTGATGGTAAACCTCCCTCCATGCAATTCGACAAGAGCGTGGCAAAGCGAAAGGTTGAGCCCTTGCCCGCTCCGATAATGGAGTAAGCTCTCTTCGGC
>JACQJE010000025.1 GCA_016205125.1 Deltaproteobacteria bacterium
GAGTAAGGTGGGGAATGTCGAGTTTGAGCTCGACTTTCAATACAACGACTCCTACAATGAGATTATTTATTCCTATGCCAATAATATTAATACGAGAGATGGAGGGACTCATCTCATTGGCTTCAAAGCAGGTTTGACGCGAACGCTCAATAATTATGCCGCCAAGAATCAACTCCTCAAGCAGATCGAGGGCGCTCTCAGCGGCGATGATGTCAGAGAGGGGCTTGTGGCAGTCATCAGTGTGAAATTGCCAGAGCCGCAGTTCGAAGGGCAGACGAAGGCGCGCCTTGGAAATAGCGAAATCAAAGGGTTGATCGAAACTTTCATCAACGACTACCTCTCGGACTATCTGGAGCTTCATCCTGACACGGCAAAGAAAATAGTTCTCAAGTCACTCGAAGCAGCGCGTGCCCGGATTGCGGCGAGAAAAGCAAGAGACCTGACTCGTCGCAAGAGCGCTTTGGAAATGACGAGTTTACCGGGAAAGATGGCGGACTGTCAGGAGCGGGATCCGAAGCTTTGCGAGATCTTCCTGGTTGAGGGAGATTCCGCAGGTGGATCGGCAAAGCAGGGGCGCAACAGAGTCTTTCAAGCAGTGCTTCCTTTGCGCGGAAAGATTCTCAACGTCGAAAAAGCCCGTTTTGACAAGATGATCAGCAGTGAAGAGATCAAGATTCTGATCTCTGCGCTCGGGACGGGGATTGGCGCGGAGGAATTTCAGCCGGGCAAGCTCCGTTATCATAAGATCGTCATTATGACGGACGCGGATGTCGATGGATCGCACATTCGGACTCTCCTGCTGACCTTCTTTTACCGTCAAATGGTGCAACTGATTGAAGAGGGGCACCTCTATATTGCACAGCCCCCTCTTTATAGGGTGAAGCGCGGAAAAGATGAACAGTATATCAAAAATGAGAGAGATCTCGAAAAATATCTAATCGAGACAGGATTGGAAAAAGTGACATTAGTCGGAAAAAAGGGGACGACAGAGGGGAAAAAACTAAAGCAATACATGCAGACACTCTCTGATTTTGCCAGTCTCCTCCATAGGATGGGGAGAGTGCGGGATGAGCGGATCTTAGCTGCCATCGCGACAGATGAGGGATTTGATGAGCATGTCTTTTCGGATCAAGCCTCGTGTGATGCGTATGTGAAAAAACTGACAAAAGGGCTCCGCTTAGGGACTGCCCTAAGAAGCGAGGTGAAGTTCGATCTGGAACACAACCGCTGGAGTATCTTTCTTTTTACAAAGGTCGACCGCGGGGAATGTGAAACATGGCTCTACTATGATTTCTGCAAATCCGCGGAGTTTTCCGCTTTGCAAAGTGAGGCGAAGAAACTGGCGGGATTAGGGGCGGCCCCCTGGACGATTGAATTTGAAGGTGAAAAGGTGAGCGTGGCGGATTACCGTACGCTTTTGCAGGTGATTATGGAGAGAAGCCGCAAAGGGATGACGATCCAACGCTATAAGGGGCTGGGTGAGATGAATCCGGGACAGCTTTGGGAGACAACGATGGACCCAATGCGTCGTTCCATGGTGCGTGTCGAAATCGAAGACGTCGTTGCGGCAGACGAAATGTTTACGATTCTGATGGGAGATAAAGTCGAACCCCGTCGCGAATTCATCGAGCAGAATGCGCTGCGCGTAAGGAATTTGGATGTTTAGAATCGTTGGGAGTATTTTTCAATGAAACGTACAGCAATTCTTGGAACGGGTCATTATGTGCCGCCTCGAGTCGTGACCAATCAGGAACTCGAGAAGTTGATGGATACGACGGATGAATGGATTGTTCAGCGGACGGGCATCCGCGAGCGGCGCTTTGTCGATCCCGGTGTTGGCCCAGCCGAGTTGGCAGAGAACGCGGCGAGAGCAGCGGTAGAAGATGCGGCGCTCCGCATTCAGGATATCGATTTTATCATCCTGGCCACATTGAGTCCCCAACACAACTTTCCTGGCACATCCTGTTTTTTGCAGGAAAAGCTTGGGCATCCCGGCATCGGAGCCCTCGATATCCGTACGCAGTGCACGGGGTTTCTTTATGCTCTCTCTATTGCGGATCAATTTATCAAGACTGGGATGTATCAGCGAATTTTGGTTGTGGGGGCAGAGGTGCACTCCACGGGGATCGATCTTTCGACGCGCGGGAGAGACGTGGCTGTTCTATTTGGAGATGGCGCGGGAGCCTTTGTCTTAGGTGCAAGTGACGATCCAAATCGCGGCATACTCTCGACCCATCTTCACGCAGATGGACGTTTCGCCAGAGATCTCTGGCTTGAGGCTCCGGGCTCTGTGTTTCAACCGAGGATGACTGTAGAAATGGTGACAGAGGGGAAATGTTATCCCCAGATGAATGGAAAGAAGGTTTTTACGAGCGCAGTGAAGAAATTTCCAGAGGTGATGCGGGAAGCTCTTGTCAGCAATAAAAAATCGAAAGACGACGTCGATCTCTATATTTTGCATCAGGCGAATCTCCGAATTGTCCAGGCCGCAGCGGATCTCATGGAAATTCCGCAGGAGAAGTTTTTTAACAATATTGAGAGATACGGGAATACGACGGCGGCATCGATACCGATTGCCTTTAATGAGGCGAAACAAGCAGGAAGAATCAAGAATGGAGATCTCGTGATGCTTGCCGCATTCGGCTCAGGTTATACATGGGCGTCAGCGCTCTTGAGAATGTGATCTACCTAGGAGTCTGTCGGAGAAATCAATTTTTCCCTCTCCCCTTGTGGGAGAGGGAAGGGAGAGGGGTAAAGCCGTAAAACCTGGACACTCGTTCTGGATAACAGGTTGCGCATTTTCACCCTCCCCTTTATCCCCTCCCATCAAGGGAGGAGAAAGAGGCTTTTTTGGCGAATTTTGCTATTTCTACGACAGACTCCTAGTCTGGCTCGAATCTCGCAACTTTGAGAGTGAGGAAAAGCGATGAGTCCTGAAGAACGGCCAGAAAGTTATACGGCCATCAAAATTGAAGAAGAGATGAAAGGATCGTACCTCGATTATGCAATGAGCGTCATCGTGGGTCGCGCTCTGCCCGATGTTCGGGACGGGTTAAAACCAGCCCATCGCCGCTCTCTTTTCGCAATGTATGAACTGCATAATACGCATGATCGTCCCTATAAAAAATCAGCACGCGTTGTGGGTGATGTCATCGGCAAGTACCACCCTCATGGCGATACGGCGGTGTACGACACGATTGTGCGGATGGCACAAGATTTTTCGATGCGCTATCCGCTTGTGGATGGACAGGGGAATTTTGGTTCAGTGGACGGTGATTCTCCAGCAGCGATGAGATATACCGAGGTTCGCATGACGCCGCTTGCTGAGGAGCTTCTCGCTGAGATTGAGAGAGAGACGGTCAGTTTTTTTTCCAACTACGATGACTCACTCAAGGAACCGAGCGTTCTTCCGGCGCGTTTCCCAAACCTTCTGGTCAATGGCTCCTCAGGCATTGCGGTTGGAATGGCGACGAATATCCCCCCCCATAATCTGGGGGAAATTGTCTCTGCTCTCCTCTTTTTGATTGAGCATCCCGATGCGACGATCAGCCAGCTCTGCCAGTTTGTGCATGGGCCCGATTTCCCGACGGCTGGGTTTATTTACGGTATCGATGGGATTCGCGAAGCGTACGAAAAAGGGAAGGGGATTATCAAGCTTCGTGCGCGGGCAGAACTCGAGCAGATTGGAGAGTCGGACCGGGAACGCATTGTCATAACCGAAATTCCTTATCAGGTGAACAAGGCGCGCCTGATTGAGCAGATTGCGGATTTGGTGCGCGACAAAAAAATTGATGGCATCACGGATCTTCGCGACGAATCCGATCGGGACGGGATGCGAATCGTCATTGAACTTCGGCGGAATGAAATCGGAGAGATCATCCTCAATCAGCTCTACAAATTGACACAAATGGAGACCTCTTTCGGAACAATTTTCCTTGCGCTGGAGCACAATCAGCCGAAGATATTCAATCTGAAAGAGCTCCTTCGAAGTTTTCTTGATCATCGTGAAGTTGTGGTCACGAAACGCACGCGCTTTGATCTTGGGAAAGCGCGGGAGCGGGCCCATATCCTGGAGGGTTTAAAGATCGCGTTAGAGAATATTGATGACGTGGTCCAGCTCATTAAGAAATCCCCATCTCCAGACGAGGCGCGTTCTGGCCTCATGAAAAAATATTCGCTTTCAGAACGCCAGGCGCAGGCCATTCTTGACATGAGACTGCAGAGGCTCACGAACCTGGAAAGAGAAAAACTTCTTTCCGAACATAAGGAGCTTCTCTCTAAAATCGCAGAGTATGAAGCAATTTTGAGTGACCGCGGCCGCATCCTGAAAGTGATTTCGACCGAACTGCTCGACATCAGAAAACGCTATGCGGATGAGCGAAAGACGGAAATCGTGGGGGAGGGGAAAGAGATTACGATCGAAGATATGATTGTTGATGAGCCGATGGTCGTTACGATTACACGGACCGGTTTCGTCAAACGGACTCCCGCCGCGACTTATCGAAGCCAGCGGAGAGGAGGGAAGGGAGTGAAGGGGGCCCTCATGCGCGAAGAGGATATTATCTCTCATTTCTTTGTTGCTTCTCCCCTTGATTACATGCTCTGCTTTACCAACGCGGGCCGGGTCTACTGGTTAAAGGTCCATCAGATCCCGGAAGCGACAAAAGTGGCAAAAGGGCGCGCCCTTGTGAGCCTCCTCCGGTTACAGCCGGGCGAAGAAGTGAGGAGGGTCTTGCTGGTCGATAAATTCGAACCTGGAAAATATGTCCTCTTTGTGACAGAAAAGGGTTATGTGAAAAAGACAGCACTCGATGCATTCAGCAATCCGAGAGCATCAGGCATTATTGCCATTGGTTTTAAGGAGGAGGATACGCTGGTCGATGTCAGGATGACCAATGGATCAAATGACGTCTTCCTGACAACACGCAATGGAAAGTGCATCCGCTTTACTGAGAAAGATGCCCGGCCGATGGGCCGCACTGCTGCGGGAGTCATCGGAATTCGTCTTTCGAAGGACGATAAGGTTGTTGCGTTGGCAGTTCTGGACGAAGAGCAGGCAGGAAATCTCCTGACAGGTACAGAGAATGGTTTTGGCAAACGGTCGCCGGTTTCAGAATACAGGCGTCAGAAGAGGGGAGGTTCTGGCATTATCGACATCAAGACCACAAAGAGGAACGGTCCTGTGATTAGTTCGCTTTGCGTTCAGGAAGATGATGAGCTGATGCTCGTGACCAGTGAAGGGCAGGTGATGCGGATGCCTGTCTCAGGAATCTCGACGATCGGAAGGAATACACAGGGGGTGCGGTTCATCCAGATGAACAAGGGAGTAAAGGTTACAGGAATGGCCCTCCTGATCGCAGAAGAGGCAGAAGAATAGATTTGGGGAAGCGGCGGTAGTGAATTTCTCACATTCTCAGAAAGCATATGAATTAGCGCAAAAATTTATTCCTGGCGGAGTCAATAGTCCGGTCCGGAATTTTTCTCAGACCGGCCTCCCGCATCCCATCTTTATCGACAGAGGAAAAGGTTCCCGAATTTGGGATATCGATGGAAATGAGTACATCGACTATGTCAATTCCTGGGGTGCAAGCATCCTCGGCCACGCGCAGACGAACGTTGTGAATGCGGTTTGTGAAGCGGTCCAAAAGGGGCTCTCTTTTGGCGCGCCCACCGAAGCGGAGACTCGGCTGGCGGCTCTCATCAGAGAAGCTTATCCTTCGGTTGAAAAGGTTCGGCTTGTCAATTCAGGCACAGAAGCGGTGATGAGCGCTTTAAGGCTTGCGCGTGCGGTGACAGGAAGAAATACGATTCTGAAATTCGAGGGTTGCTATCATGGCCACGCGGACGCGCTGTTAGTCAAAGCAGGCTCTGGCCTCCTTGCTCAGAGCGAAGCAACGAGCGCGGGCATTCCCCCCTCCTTATCAAAAGATACATTAGTGGCTCCGTATAACGATTTGGAGAGGTTAAAGAAGA
>JACQJE010000203.1 GCA_016205125.1 Deltaproteobacteria bacterium
AATTTGTCATCCTGAGCGAAGCGAAGGATCTAATAGTTCTGTTGTTGAGGTAGTTTTCCAATGCTTGTTACGTGGTCGTGGCTGAATCAATATATCGATCTCTCCAGGAAGAGACCGAAAGAGGTGGCTGAGGCTCTGACCGCCCGGGGGATTGAAGTCGCCTCTCTTGAAGTTGAGGGAAAAGAGGCGCTCTTTGACCTGGAGATCACACCCAATCGTCCCGATTGTCTCAGTGTTCTCGGTCTCTGCCGTGAGCTTGCCTCGGTGTATGGCACGAAGGTCGCGCTCCCTAAGGTTCGTTTAAAAGAAGAAAAAACTCCCGCGACCAATCTTGTCTCTGTGCGAATTGATGATTCGAAGCTTTGTCCTCTTTACACGGCGAGAGTGATCGAAGGGGTCACCATTGGCGAGTCTCCTCCCTGGCTCAAGAGACAGCTTGAGGCGATCGGTGTCCGATCGATCAATAACGTCGTCGATGTGACGAACTTTGTCCTCTTTGAATGGGGACAGCCTCTTCACGCCTTTGATCTCGACTGCGTTGGAAACTCGCGCGGAAAAGCAGAGATTCGTGTCAGGAGCGCCCGACCCGGCGAAGAGATCATGACCCTCGATGGCAAGCGCCATACCCTCACTCAGGGGGATGTCGTTATTGGCGATGGTCAGGGTGAGCCCCTTGCCTTGGGCGGGGTGATGGGGGGAATTGCCTCTGAGGTGACTTTGAAAACGAAGAGGGTTCTTCTTGAAAGTGCGCTCTTCAGTCCGATTGCTGTTCGAAAGAGCGCGAAGCGCCTCGGTATCAAGAGCGATTCTTCTTATCGCTTTGAACGGGGAGTTGACCCCGAAGGGGTCCTTGCCGCCCAAGATCGGGCAGCCGCTCTTATCGCTGAAATTTCCGGAGGGAAGGTCCTTCGCGGGCGGATTCTGGCTGGCTCCAGGCGCATCGCCCAGCCGCGCCTGAAGGTCTCGCTGGAATACATCAACCGCCTCCTCGGAACAGACCTCTCTTCCTCTGCCTTTACAGCCGCTTTAAAGAAAATCGGGATGAAGGTGGAGGGTCCTTCTCAAAAGAAGATCTTTGCAGTGACCCCCCCAACCTGGCGGCGCGATATCGAACGTCCTGCGGATATTGCGGAAGAGGCGGCTCGATCGATCGGCTATGAGACGATCAAGTCCCGCCTTCCCAGAGGGATTTTGGCGAAATTAGATGAATCGAAGTTATTGAGAAAACGGCGATTGATGCGTACCCTGCGGGAGAGGTTGAGCGGTCTGGGTGTCGATGAAATTTATCAATTCAGCTTTTCTTCGCTCAAAGAAATCGAACCCTTTTTGCAAAAAGGGGTGGAGCCGATTCGTCTTGAGAATCCGATTGGAGAGAACCTCGCCTATCTCAAGCCCTCCCTTCTCCCCGGACTTCTCAACGTCGTTTCTTCCAATCTGAGAAGGGGGGTGAAAGATTTTGCAATTTATGAGATGAGGCGTGTTTTTCACCCCCTCTCATCCGGAAAGATCGCTCAGCCGAGGGAAAAGGTCGAGTTGGCCATCGCGTTGACTGGGCTTCGTTACCCTTCGCATTGGGCAGAGAAGGGGAGGGGAGTCGACTTCTACGATCTCAAAGGGTGCGTAGAAGCGCTCTGTTTGAGTGCGGGCATAGAGATTCTCCTGGAAGTTCCACAATCTTCCGCATCCTACTTTCACCCGACGGCTCAGGGAGAACTCCGATGGAACGATCTCCTCGTTGGCAGATTGGGAGAGATCCATCCCGACGTCCTTTCCCAGTTTGACATTGATCAGAAAGTCTTTGCGGCAACTCTGGATATAGAACAGCTATCGGAGCAGGCCCAATGGTTCGGCCGCGTTCAGCAGGTCAGCAACTTTCCCCCTGTCCATCGGGATATTGCTTTGGTTATCGACGAAGCTGTTTCTGCGCGAGATGTCGAAAAAGCGATCTGGGGAGCGGGTGCCAAGTGGCTTGCCGAAGTGAACCTGTTCGATCTCTACAGAGGCGCTCCCATTCCCCAGGGGAAAAAAAGTCTAGCTTATTCTCTCCTCTTCCTCTCTCCGGCGCAGACGTTGAGCGAAGAGGAGGTCGATCGGGAACTCAAGAAAATCATCGATTTTTCAGCCCGGAAAATGGGGGCCGCGCTGAGAAGCTGATCCATTCGCGTTGAAATTACTTCTTCGATTTGCCGTGCTGGAGGGCAATCCCCAGAAAAATCAGCGCAAAAAAGGTACTGAGTGCCCCTTGAATCAGGTACATGATTGGATCATGCCAAGTCCACTCTGTCAGGCTCCAGAGCGTGTAAGTCAGAAGGGAGAGATTTGCGATGGCAAACCACCCCCCCCAGACATTGCTCGTGTGGATAAAGAGATACACACTGAGAACAAACGTAATGATAAAAACAATACCGCATAAGCCCTGAACGTACAGAGAAGAAATTCGATAGAGTTCGAAGAGATCTTGAGCTCTCATATTTCATATCTCCGGGCGAGGTAGCGCAAAGCGAGAGCCATCATTGCGATTCCACAGATTCCAGCCAGCGCCAGGAATCCCCAGGCGGCCAACTGAAAGACTTCCTGCGAAAAAAAATCACGAGCAGTGAGGCAGAGCAGATGAAGAAAGATAAGGAGGAGTTTCAGTGCGAAGAGGCGAATGATGATCAACTCCAGAAA
>JACQJE010000213.1 GCA_016205125.1 Deltaproteobacteria bacterium
ACGGGTAATCCTTTCTTTCCGTTTATGGCACAACTTTTCGGAGGAAATGGATTTAGCGTCAGGGCGGTGGGATTCGCGGAACTTCCAAAGACATTGACCCATCTTTTTCTCCTCCCCTGGAATCTCGCCTTTAAAGTAGATGTTTATGGAGGGGAGCCGATTGGCTGCCTCTTTCTCGCCGTACTTCCCGTGATACCGCTGACCTTCAAAATGAAGGGGCTCGCGAGAACTCTTCTCCTCTTTGTCATCCTCTACACGCTCACATGGTACTACTCCATTCAGCATGCTCGTTTCTTCCTGCCCCTCCTCCCCTTTCTGAGCCTCCTTTCCGCAATGGGTTTGGTGCGTTGGATATCGAAAAATGAGTATTTTCAAAAAGTGCTTTGGTTTCTAACGGGAATACTGATCTTTCTGCATGTCGGACTGGCAGTTTACTATCCACTGCGCGTCTTGAAGGGGGCCCTGGGAATCACTGCGGCAGATGCTTTTCTCGAAACGCATGAGAGAAGCTATGCCGTCATGAAAAGATCGGCACCTCATCTCAAACCGTCAGACAAACTCTTACTTCTGGGAGAACCGCGGCTCTTTTATGCACCCATCGATGCCGTTCATTTCAATCCGACGATCCTATTTCATATGGCAAAAAAAGAGCGGACCTTTAAAAGATGGTTGGGGGAAGAAAAGATCACACATCTCCTTTCTGGAGAAAAAGGAGACCGTGCTCCGGCTCCTCTCCACTGGCCAGAAGAGCTGAAGGGGGATCCGTCCATTCCTTTGATCACTGCAGAGCCAGTTGAAACATATCGAATGAATGTGAATGACGAAGTATTTACCTATACTCTGTGGAAAATTACAGCCGCTGTGCCGATCTAGCTTGTGACGGGATTGGCCGCTCTTTTTCCCTTTGCCGCTGAATCACGTACTTGACCAGATCATCGACAGAGATGATCTTCAAATTGAACTCCTTCGCTAGAGCAAATAGCCTTTCCTCGTGAGCCATCGTCCCGTCTTCATCCAGAATCTCAAGATCGATTGCCACAGGGGGCTCAATTCCAGCTAACTTCATCAGCTCCACCCCCGATTCTGTATGCCCTTTTCTTGCTGAAAATCCTTTTGGATCCGCTTCAATGGGCACCACATGGCCAGGGCGGACAAAATCGGAAGGTTTGGCGTTGGAATCTCCCAAGAGATTGACGGTCATGGCGCGATCAAAAGCGGAACTTCCTGAAACATTGTTTTTTGCGTCAACCGAGAGCAAAAACTTGGTCTGATTAAAGGATGTATTTTCTTTTGCAATGCGAGGAATTTCCAACTGATCTGCCCAACCAGGGGGCATGAAAACTGCAATAAATGCCCCTCTCGCATACGAGAGCATGAAGTTGATTTGAGCAGTCGTCATTTTTGCGGCAGCACCCACAAAATCCCCCTCGTATTCTCTTTCTTTGCTGTCCATAATGATGACGAGATTCCCTTTTCGAATTTCCTCAATCGCTTCTTCAATCGAATCAAATGGATACTTCATCCTCTTTTTTCCTTCCTTTCACCATCGCCGGAATAAAATAAGTAACTTCTCAATAACTTGGGGCAAAAGCGCAACCCCTGTCATTCTGAGGGCACGAAGTGCCCGAAGAATCCAGATCCTTCGCTTCGCTCAGGATGACAGTACCTCCACTTATTGAGAAGTTACTAAAATAATTGAGCCAGCCTCCTCGCCGCTACCAGATCATGAACAGAATCAATCTCAATCCGGGAATTCTCTCTACATGTCGAATAGCGAACCGGAAGAGCATACCGATGGCTCACTGACATGAGAATCTCCATCATATAGCCGTTTAAGCCCCCTTTTTCAAAACTCGATTCGAGCTCCTGGAAAAAAAGGGCAGATCCTCTCGAGCCAAAAAGGGCCATCCCGCCAAATTCACCCTCCGCCTCAGCAATCGGGATCTCTTTTCCCATCCGGGCGACAGATCCGCTCCGTATCACGACCTTGGCATCTTCCCTTGTATATCTTTTTTTGGTCTGCACGACAACTGACAACTCCCCTTTTACTTTTAGACAATCTGCCAATACAGAAGAATGAAAAAAATGATCAGCAGTTGTGAATAGAAAAGGACTTCCTGATAACCACTCTCGCGCCGCCCAAAAAGATCCCAAAATTCCAGAAACCCGATAAAAAGGGTTAAAAACAATAGTCGCTCTCTTCTCAATGAGTTTCAGTAACTTTGCATGTTGGTAGCCACTCACAACAATCATCTCCTCGATCCCTGCAGATTCCAAACGATCGAGAAGATGGAGAATCACCGGTTTTCCTGCAATAGAGAGAAGACACTTGTTGGTCTCTCTGGTAAGGGCTCCAAACCTTTTTCCAAGCCCCGCCGCAGTAATTAGGCTTTGGTTTTTTTGACTTCTCCCTTTGATTTCCCTATAACGTCACGCACTATGTTCGTTTCCTATAAAGAAATACGTCACTGTTGTCTAAAGCCTGACGAAGCGGTCAAACCCCTCTATGCAAGGTATGTCACACACACCTTCTCAACTCTCCTCGTCTGGTTACTGCAACCGATCTCTCTCGCTCCCAACTGGATTTCGCTCGCCTCTCTCCTGACAGCCTTTTCCTCTCTATTTTTCTTCGCGAAACTGACAGCGCTCTCTGCTTTGACCGGCGCGATTCTTGTTGAGCTCTACTACATTCTGGACGCGGTTGATGGTCAATGGGCCCGATTTAAAAAAATGAAATCTCTTTCGGGAGCCTTTTTTGACTATCTGATTAATTATGCTCTTCAACCCCCTCTCTTCTTCGCGATCGGGTGGGGCCTCTATAGGCAGACGGCGTCTGCATTCTATCTTCTCCTTGGCTTTATCGCAGCCTTCTCTTCCCTTTGGGTGCTGCTGATCTGGGACATTCGCGCTTCGATCCTCCTCGCCCACCTTCGAAACAAGGGATTCTCTAATCAGACAGGAGAGCCTGCGTCCTTTCTTACTGCAAGAAAGCCAAAACTTTCAAGGGAGATCTTTACGGTGCTGCACAAATCACTTGTCTTCCCATGGCTCATGAACGTTTTGACAATCGTCTCTTTCCTCTCCTTTTTCCTGGCCCATTTCATAGAGACACCGCTCGCCCACTTGCTTGGATTCAGGATCTTCCTCTATTACTACAGCTTAGCCGGTCCATGCGTCGCCTTATCCATTACAGTGTACTGGATTTGGAAGAGAAAAATTGATCATGCCCCCGAATTGAATACCGCTTGATGAGGAGAGCCCCGATTGGAAGAAAACGCAAATAGACTCGTAATCTGGCTCACAGGACTCTCCGGCGCTGGTAAAAGTACATTGGCGACACGCATCACAGCCACCCTTCGAAAGCAGGGGCTGAATTGTCTCATCCTCGACGGAGATGAAATCCGCAAGAGACTCCATCCGCATCTCGGATTCACGCGCGCAGATATTCTGGATCACAACAGACGCATCATTCACTACTGCTCAGAGCAGATCCCTCACTATGATTGTATTATTGTCGCTGTCATTGCGCCATTCCATGAAATCCGGAGGATGGCGAGAGAAGCCCTCGGCGGAAATTATGTGGAGGTCTATGTGGAATGTTCACTGGAAGAGGTCATTCGCAGAGATGTCAAAGGACTCTATCAAAAAGCCCTGCAT
>JACQJE010000219.1 GCA_016205125.1 Deltaproteobacteria bacterium
CTCCCTGACAGTGTTTCACGCGGAAAATGACCGGCCTGCTGACGATAACATAGAATTATCTAGTAAATTCATCTATAATAGTAGTGGTACAATGACATCATCAGAGAGGGGTGGTATTGATATGGCCTTTCGAGGACGCTTAGGTCAAATTTTGCTGGAACATACCTCCCTCAACAATGCTCAATTGGAAGAGGCTCTTCAGATCCAGAAGGAAACGGGTGAGAGACTGGGGGTGATTCTGGTCAGCAAAGGGTACATCACACCGGAAGAGGTCCTTCGGGCCATGAGCATTCAGGTGGGGGTGCCCTATTATGCCGAAATTCCGGCCAGCGACATCGATGCCGCGCTTGTCAAGAATATCCCGATCAACTTCGCAAAACAGCATGATGTCCTCCCTCTTTTTCGCGACGAAGAGAAGGTCACCGTGGTGGTCTCCGACCCTCTCAACTTTGCGGTGCTTGACGATTTGAGGCTGATCTTTAACTGTGAAATTCAGCCCGTTTTGGCGACCAAAGAAAAGATTCAGGAAGCGATCAACAGGGTTTATGAGCGGAAATCTCAGGAAACGATATCCGAGATTTCGGAAGAGAGCATCGAAGAACTCAGTTATGAAGCAGAAGGCCCTGTCGACCTCCTTGAAGCGACAGAAGAAGAGGCGCCTGTCATCCGCCTCGTCAATCAGCTCCTCTTCCGGGCTGTTAAAGAGCGGGCAAGCGATATCCACATTGAACCTTATGAGCGCGAACTCTCAGTCCGGTATCGCATTGACGGCGTCCTGTACGAAATCTACACGCCTCCCAAGCGATTTCAGTCGAGCATTACCTCCAGAATCAAGGTTATGGCGAATCTCAACATCGCTGAGAAGCGGCTTCCGCAGGATGGACGGATCCGGATCAAGATTGCAGGAAAAGAGATCGACATTCGTGTTTCCACCATTCCGACAACCCATGGAGAGCGGATCGTCATGAGGATCCTCGATAAAAGCAACGTCCTCCTTGAACTTCCTCATTTAGGCTTCTCGCCAGAAAATTTGAGTGCCATTAAAGACATCGTAGCGCGCAAACATGGGATCTTCCTTGTCACAGGCCCCACGGGAAGCGGAAAATCGACCACTCTGTACGCTTGTCTCGCTCATCTGAACAACGTGGAGCGAAACATTATCACTGTTGAGGACCCGGTCGAATATCAGATCAAGGGGATCGGCCAGATTCCGGTAAACCCAAAAATCAACATGACCTTTGCCTCGGGACTGAGAGCCATTTTGCGCCAGGATCCCGATGTCATCATGGTTGGGGAAATCCGCGATGTCGAGACGGCTGAAATTGCGGTCCAGGCTTCACTGACAGGTCACCTGGTTTTGAGCACTCTCCATACGAATGACGCACCAGGCGCGCTCACACGTCTGGTCGACATGCAGATTGAGCCATTCCTTGTCTCCTCTTCGATTTTGGCTGTGATGGCACAGCGGCTCGTCCGGAGGGTTTGCAAGCAGTGCCACACAGAAGTGATCCCCTCCCGCGAAGAGTGCAGACAGATGGGAATTGAGTATGGCCTCGGCAAGCTTAAGATTTACAAGGCAGTTGGATGCGAGAACTGCATCCACACGGGCTACTCAGGCCGCTCCGCCATTTATGAAATGATGATTATTACAGACAACATCCGGCGGCTCATTGCTCAAAACGCGGATGCCTCGGTGATCAAAAAGCAGGCGATTGGCGAAGGAATGAAAACCCTAAGAGACGACGGGATCCGGAAAGTGCTTGAAGGGGTGACCACTCTGGAAGAGGTACTGCGTGTCACGCAGGTGGATATTGAGAAGGGTCTGACGGAGTAAGACCTCCATGCCGCTATTCGAATACAAGGGATTGGATCAAAAAGGGCGCGCAATCAAAGGGACCCTCGATGCCGATTCTGAGCGCGCGGTCCGCGCAAAACTCAAAACCCAGGGGATTTATCCGACTGAAATCGCAGAAAAGACAACAGCAGAAACTGCGAGACTGGGCAGGCGGACATTTAAACTCTTCGGAGATCGCATCAAAGTTCAGGATATTTCGTTGATGACGCGCCAGCTTTCCACTCTGATTCGCGCGCATGTCCCCCTTGTCGAGGGACTCAATGCACTCTCGGAACAGGTAGAAAACAACCGCCTTCGCCTCATTCTCACAGAGGTCCGCGACCGCGTCAACGAAGGGAGCTCACTAGCGGACGCACTCGCCAAACATCCGAAGGTCTTTTCCGGACTCTATGTCAATATGATCCGCGCTGGAGAATCGAGTGGAACGCTCGATGTCGTAAGCGGCCGCCTCAGCGAGTTCATGGAGAAGCAGGTTGCTCTGAAGAACAAAGTTGTCGGGACAATGACCTATCCTGTGATCATGATGGGGGTCGGCCTGCTCGTTCTCACCGCCCTTTTTGTCTTTGTCATCCCTCAGATCACAAGCGTCTTTAAAGAGCTCGGCCAGGCCCTTCCCCTCCCTACCGTCATCCTCATTAAGATCAGTGACTTCGTAAGAGGATACTGGCATCTCCTGTTGTTAATGATTGGAACTTTTGTTTGGTTCTTCCAGCGCTACATTCGCACGGAAAAAGGGAAACTCTGGTTTGACCGAAAAAAGCTTACTCTGCCGATCTTTGGCCATCTGACCCGGATGATTGCGATTTCCCGCTTCACGCGGACGCTCAGCACTTTGCTCAGCAGCGGGGTCACACTGATCACTGCAATGGACATTTGCAAATTCATCGTCAATAATGAACAGTTGAAAAGGGTTGTTGAAGAAGCGAAGGCGAGCATCACTGAAGGGCAAAGCATTGCCGGACCGCTGAAAAAGAGCGGCGAGTTTCCCCCGCTGGTGACCCATATGATTGCCATTGGCGAGAAAACGGGCGAACTGGAAGAGATGCTTGTCCATGTTGCAGAAGCCTATGAGAGTCAGATTGAGAGTATCATCGCTTCACTCACCTCATTGCTGGAACCGGTAATGATCGTGACGATGGGATTGGTGGTGGGCGTCATTGTTATGGCCATCATGCTGCCGATGTTACAACTGTCAGGTCTCTAAGTGGAAAAAGAGGAGAAACCAAAGATGGAGCTATCACATCCAAATCGTTTTCAAAGCATTTTTTCTGAAAAAGGGATGACCCTCATTGAAATCATGGTCGTCCTGATCATCATCGGTCTGACCATGACCATTGTCGCAACCAATGTCTTTAAGCGACTTGAACAGGCAAAGGTGGAAACGACAAAGACACAGATCAAAGCGCTCGCTCAACCCCTCGGTCTCTACCGTCAGGATGTCGGGTTTTACCCCTCCACAGCGCAGGGACTCGAAGCGCTCCTTGAAAAACCGACAGTGGGAAAAATCCCCGACAATTGGGATGGGCCCTACATTGAAAGTAAGAAGACTCCAAAAGATGCCTGGGATAAGGATTTTGAATACAGCTGTGAAGACGGCCGCAACTACACCCTCATCTCCCGGGGGGCGGATAAAGAGCCGGGTGGCGAGGGACCAGACGCCGATATTTCAAGCGACGACCTCTGAGGTTTTGAAATGCGTTCTGACAAGGGGATGACGCTGATTGAAGTGATGGTCGCGCTGGCCGTTGCCGCGATGACCTTACTGGTGGTTATTCCAAATTATAATGCCTCGTACAAGGTCAATCTCAAGAGTGCATCCCGCACCCTGTCCGGTGTTTTTCGCTACATATACAATGGGGCCATCGCGCGCAATCATGTCTACCGGGTTGTCTTTGACCTCGATCGAGAGCTTTATTGGGTGGAATCTTCCAGCCAAACGCTGATCTCATCAACGATGGAATCACCCGAAAACGGAAAAAAGGAGGAGGGGGCTCCCCCCCCATCCTTTCAAAAAGACGACTCTAAACTCGGAAAAGAGACCTCTCTACCGCGGGGAGTGGAATTTGAGAGTATTGAAAGAAGCTCTTCCAAAGAGCCGATCACTTCCGGAAAGGTTTTTGTTCACGCATTCCCTCACGGCTTTGTAGAACAGGTCGCGATCCACCTTATCGATGCAGGAGATCATGAGATGACGATTATCAATCGCCCGCTCATGGGGAGCACAAAAATCTATGCACAGCGGCAATCTCTGCCACACCCGGAAAAATAGCAGCTGCGGGACGGGCTTCACCCTGATCGAAATCATGATTGCATTAGGCATTCTGGCGCTCTCGCTTGGAGCCATCTTCACATCGCAGAGTAACGCCATTCGCACAAGCTTCCGAACAGAACAGCTCAATACTGCCCTGTTCCTCGCACAGATGAAAATGGAAGAGACCTTGCTGGAACAAAGCGGCCAAGAAGTCGCCTCAGGACCTGACCAGACAGGATCTTTTGAAGAGCCGTACGAGACTTACAAATGGAAGGTCTCGATTCAGGATTTTAGCTACGACCTCTCCTTTTTAGGCCAGCAGGCGGTCCAGGGAGGTGAACAAACTGAAGGGGGGCAGTCTCAGGCCCTTACCGCGATATTGCCTAAGATTACAGAGGCGATTGGGCGCGCCGTCAAAGAAATCACTGTAACGGTCTCGTGGCCAGCCGGTGAAGGGGAAAAGAGTTATTCAGTAACGTCGCATCTGCTCAATTTTAAAACCCTGGGAATCTTGTGAGGAAAAGTTGAGAGAAGAAAAGGGCTTTACGCTCATAGAAATCATGATCGCAATTCTCATCGTCGGATTTATGGCGATGTTGATGGGCGATGCGACCAGAAGATCTTTTGAGGTGAGAGACCGTCTTCATGATAAGGCGGAGCTTTTTCACAATGTGAGAACTCTGCAGTTTCTTTTGAGCAGAGACATCCGACTGGCATACAACCTCCCTGAAGAGAAAAAAAGAGAAGAGGAAAAAGAGAAACAGCCCCCTCGCTTCTCCCCCCTCTTTAAAGGAGGTAAAAACCGCGTCCTCTTTTCGACCACTTCGCATCGCCGCCTCTATGAAGAAGCGACGGAGTCGGAACTTGCCATTGTCGAATATCGTCTGGAAACAAGCGAAGAGGATCTGGAGTTGAAACAAGTCGTCAAGAGAGAAAAGGTCTTTTTCGATGAAGATCCAGACAGAGGGGGTGACGAATACCCGGTGGCCGATCAGCTCATCGATCTTTCGCTCAAATATTATGACAAAGAAAATGATCAGTGGTCCGAGACGTGGGATTCCACTGGTGGAACGCAGATTGGAAAATTTCCCGATGCGGTCTCTTTCGAGGTGAAGTACTTCGAAAAAAAGAAAAAAGGCGAAAAAGCAATCTCCACTGTGGTTCGTCTCGAAGTGCCAAATCTCGAGTTGCCAAAAACCGAAGAGGGTGTGCCAGGCGGGGGAGGTGCGCCACCGAAAGAGGATCAGAAGCCCAAAGAGCCTCCCCAGGAAGAATGATATGAAAAAGAAAGGACCAGAAATGGGTAATGAGAGGGGTATCGCCCTTTTCCTCGTGCTCATGACGGTTGCGATGATCTCTGTCGTGTTGATTGAAATCCTCTAC
>JACQJE010000215.1 GCA_016205125.1 Deltaproteobacteria bacterium
GGCATGATTTATGCCGCTTAACTCGCCCTCCTTTTTGGCTTCACTTCCATCGCAAAATTGAGTGCAGTCATCAACGAAATGAGGTTCTTCAGGGTCGGATTCCCCCCTGCGCTCAGAGCGCGGTAGATGTGTTGTCTGTTGAGGGATGTTTTTTCCGAGAGCTCGGCGATCCCTTGGGCTTGCGCTACGCGTCTGAGTGCCAGGAGAAAGGTATCAATGTCATTTTCTTCGAGAGCTGCTGAAAGATAAGCAGCGGCTTCCTCTGAATCTTGAAGTTCTTCAATGAGCGCTTCTTCATGTTGTCTGAGTTTTTTTGTAGCCATCCCAATATTCCCTCGCTTTCTTGATATCTACCGATTGAGAGCCCTTGTCTCCTCCAGCCAGAAGGATAATGAGAGCTCTTCCTTCATAGCCAAAATAGACACGAAAACCGGGTCCAAATTTTATCTTCAATTCATGGCTTGCCAAGGCTTCAAACGTTTGTCGTGGTGCCTTGAGCTAACCGATCTACCTTGATCAAAATTCTAGCGCGAAACATCTTGTCGAGGCTGCGAATCCATTCCGTAAAGGCAGCAGCCGAGGCATCATCAATATCAAACCTTTGATCGTTTCTATTAGACACTGTCAGCCCCATTCTGAGCGCTGCTCTTTTTTCAAGCTGAAAGTCGCCTGCTGCCCCGCTTATATAGCGTTTTTTGCGGATACTTCCAAAGCTGCTTTCTTGACTGTTGACGATGTATCTCGCTCTCCCAGTGAGGGCTGCTTCAATAAGCATATCGTCATAAGGATCCGCGAAGAGCTCAATGGATTGCTTCGGATACACAGTTTCAGCTCGATCAAGGAGAAAGTAAAGAATCCCTTCGGCCCACGGCAAACTGTTGCCCAGCCTTTTCAAAATTTTCTTATATCGGAGGGTGCGCAGATACTCTTCGAATAGGGGAGGCGAGAGAATAGGATGAAATTTCTGTTGTATCCACGCATCCAAAATCAGGTGAGGATGTCCTTTTTTCGATAGCAGGCCGCTCAAAACGACATTTGTATCAATGACGGCTCTTACTGGCACGACGTCCCGCTCTCTTTGCTTCTGTTACCAATTCCTCAATATCTCTTTCCGGCAGATTTTCGAATTTTGAGCGAATATTTTCGAGGGCGGCAAGGATTTCCATTTCTTTTGGGGACGACGGTGTACAGATCAGCCTCACACCTTTTCGGATTAGTTCGGCGATAGACTGATTGCTCAAGAATGCTTTCTTCTTGAGGAGCTTAAACTCTTCGTCATTGAGATAAACAGTGGTTTTTTTCATGATGCAATCTCCTGTGGAGTTAAGTATGCCATATATATGGTATACAGTCAATTTTTGCTTCCCCCACTGTGACCAAAACATTGGTCTTTATCGTTTTGCTGACTTAATCCAATATTTCGAGTATTTCTTGTCTTTTAGTTTTGCCATTATTTTTTTGGTCTTAACCGTTGGAACGAGCATAAGCGTCCCGGCAAGAGACATGGGATCCTCTTCTATAGCGGGCTTGAAGGTTTTTTCCTGATACTGCGAAAATTTTTTTTGGTATTTTCAGACTTTGCATTATGTACATTGACATGTACAAGTAGATGTGCTACTCTTTTGGGTGAGGAGAGTTGAAACAATGAAAAAAGCGAATGTTGCGACCCTTCGAAGTCAATTGAGTCGATTGATGAAATATGTGGAAAAGGGGAATGAGTTGGAAATTCGGAAGCGTAATGTCCCCATCGCAAAGATTGTTCCTATTCGGCAATCAAAAAAGAATAGGACGCAATTAGGCGTCGGGAAAAATTCTGCGAGAGTTAAAGGCGATCTTAATGAACCTTTGATCAGCGAAGCGGACTGGGAGATGCTTGAGGGAAAAAGAGAGTGAAATTCCTGTTGGATACCAGCAGTATTATCTGGGCTGTTTCAAATCCAAATCAGCTTTCAGAGAGGGGTCGAAAAATTCTCTCGAATCCGGAATCGGAAATACAAGTCTCACCCATGAGTTGCGCTGAAATCGCATGCGCCGTAGAGCGTGGCCGTCTCCAACTTGATCGTCACTGGAAAATCTGGTTTCGGCATTTCGTCGATGTCAATGGATGGGACGTCGTTCCCATTGATCTCCCTGTTATTGAAGAGGCATATTCCTTGCCTGAGCCCTTTCACCGTGACCCATCTGATCGAATTTTAGTGGCCACTTCTCGCCTTTATCGTTCTACGCTGCTGACGTCAGATCAAAAGATATTAAATTATCCTCATGTTGATTCCGTTTGGTGAATCAGTACTACCCTCTGTGTCAATGACGGCTCTTATTCGCACGACGACCCGCTTTTTTTGCTTCAGTTGCAAGTTCCCCGACTTCTTTTTCTGAAAGATCTTTAAATTTTGAGTGAATCTGTTCGAGAGATTACATGAACATAGTGACGCCGCCGTGTATTCAGTCCGGTGCGTGGGCCGTTGATGTCGTCTTGTCAGAGAAATGGAAAAACTCACCAAGAAAGATCCTTCCCCTCCCTCGATGGAAGGGGATCAAGGGAAGGGTGATACTCCGCGGGCAACTACCCAGCTCGGGTTTTTTCAGTATTTCACGTCTTCATCCCTCTCCGTGACAGAAATTCTGAAAAAGGCCAAAAGCTCGAGATGAATAGAGGATCTTAAGCGACTTCAAATTGCATCTGTTTTAAATTGCTTTGAGGAACCCGCTCTTTGACGTGAAGAATTTCTACACCGACAACCTGGCCGTTGGAATCAAAATCCAAAATGATGCCAGGACGGACTTCTTCAGACTCGGAAATTTTGGATTTCTCGTCTAGCCGAAAATAGAGGGCGTTTGCTTTTTCATCAAAATGCACTTTCATATTTTCCCTCGCTGAGTTCGATCAAAATACGCCGTTACTACCAACCATGGTGTGCATCTTTTATTATATATGACACGCAATACTCTGTCACCGAACTCAGGAATGTGTCCTAATGCATGCATAAGACTCGGATCGCTTTGGTCCGCTTCAAGCAGAATGGGTTTTTCCAGTACTCTGGCGATCCATTCTCGCTCAATGGATCGTATTTCCAGCATTTCTGAAGCATGATTTGTCAGGGAGAATTGCATTCATTCTCTATGCCTCGCCAGTCCGCTTTTGTCCAGTTCCAAAATTGTGTGCCCGCTGTGACCAAAACGTGTCCATACTCTGCAGAACGCACGCGAAATAGACGAGAAGGATCGAAATTAGTAGAATGACGAAGTTGTCTTACCAGAGCGAGTTTTCTGGAAACCAGAGCTGGGATCAATCGATTAAACATCATCCCCTGATTGGGCTCCTAATCCTCTGGTCTTAAAGGAGACTCCTGCCAGGGGCATGTTCTTATCCAGAGGGGGGGTATTTATGAAGCCGTTAAGGCGATGGAATATTTCAGTCGTTGGGAGTTCGTCAGCATCTCCAGAAGTCTTGTCGATGGCAGAGGAACTGGGCCGGCAGATCATGGAAGCGGGTTTTAATTTGATCAGCGGTGGTCTGAACGGTGTCATGGATGCGGTTTCTAAAGGGGCCTTTAGTGTGGTTGGAGAGAAGAGTGGTCGCATTGTGGGGATTCTCCCGACAGACAGGAAAGGAGATGCGAGCCCTTATGTCGACATTGTCATCCCGACGGGAATCGGGTTTGCAAGAAATTACATTGTCGCCTTGAGTGGGGATGCTCTGGTGATCGTGAATGGGGGTTCTGGAACATTGACGGAAATTGCCTATGCCTGGCGGTTTGGAAAGCCGATTGTGGCATTGACATCCTCGGGGGGATGGGCCAGGAAATTGGCTGGAGAGCGGCTGGACGATCGGCATGCTCAGGCCATCTATGGGGCAGGTACCCCTTCTGAAGCGGTTAAGCTCTTGAAAAGTTTATTGGATTGACATTCTTTTGAGAAGAAACATATACTGGGCCAAATTGCGACTTTGCTTAACAGTTGTGGAGGAATTGATTTATGAGTAGGGGTTTCCGTTACTTTATTTCGTTTGCTGTGATTTTTGGAATGATTGTTGGAGCGGTTGCGTGCAAGAAAAAAATTGAAGCGGCGCGCTCTGCGGAGGACCCGATCCGCATCGGGGAGTTTCTTTCTCTGACGGGAGCGACGGCAACGTTTGGAATTTCCACCCGGAATGGCGTAGAGCTTGCGGTCGAAGAAATCAATGCTGGTGGGGGTGTTCTGGGGAGAAAGCTCAAGACGATCGTGTTGGATGACCAGGGAAAGCCTGAAGAGGCGGCGACAGCGGTTACGAAGCTGATTAATGAAGACAGAGTGGATGTGCTGATTGGCGAAGTGGCGAGTTCCCTCTCCTTAGCGGCGGCCCCCATTGCTCAGGCGAAAGGGGTGCCGATGATCTCTCCCTCCTCGACCAATCCGAAGGTGACTGCGGTGGGAGATCATATCTTCCGCATCTGTTTCATTGATCCCTTCCAGGGCGCTGTGATGGCTCAATTTGCGTCTATGACCTTAAAGGCAAAGAGAGCCGCTCTATTGAGGGACATCAGAAATGACTACAGCATTGGACTGGCAGACTTTTTTGTGGAGAAGTTTAAGAAATTAGGGGGTGAGGTGGCGATTGATCAATCGTACAGCGCCGGCGATGTCGATTTCAAGGCCCAGTTGACGGCGATCAAGGCGACGAAGCCGGATGTGATTTTTGTCCCGGGTTATTACACCGAAGTCGGTCTGGTCGCCCGGCAGGCTCGTGAATTAGGGATTACGGTGCCCCTTCTGGGTGGCGATGGATGGGCCTCGGAGAAGCTGACGGAAATTGGAGGAATCGCGATTGCCGGTAGTTTCTTCAGCGATCATTGCTCCATGTCAGATCCGAACCCTGTGCTGCAGTCTTTTGTGAAGAAATATGAAGCCAAGTTTGGAAGCAAACCGGACGCGCTGGCGGCGCTTGGTTACGATTCTGCGATGCTGGTTGTGGATGCTCTGAAGCGGGCTGATTCGCTCGATAAATCTGCGATCCGGAAGGCGTTAGCGGAGACGCGCGATTATCAGGGCATTACAGGTTTAATCACCATGGACGCGGAACGGAACGCAGTGAAATCGGCAGTGGTGATGAAAGTGACTGCTGATGGCAATCATGAGTATGTGACGACTGTTCAACCGAATTGAGACATGGATGTTTTCCTTCAACACATCATCAATGGGGTTGCCGTAGGGACGATTTATTCGCTGATCGCGCTCGGCTACACGATGGTTTACGGCATCCTGAGCCTTGTCAATTTTGCTCACAGCGATGTTTTCATGATCGGGGCTTTTTCCGGTTATTACGTGGCCAGGTGGCTTGGCATCGGAGTGGGGGGTGCCGATCACCCCTTTGGTCATCTGACCCTCGTGATGATGACCGCGATGATGGTTTGCGCGGCGCTCGCTTTAATCATTGAGCGGTTCGCCTATCGCCCTCTGCGCAATGCTCCTCGCCTGAATGTCCTGATTACCGCGATTGGGGTCTCCCTCTTTCTCGAATATGCAGGCCAGGTTCTCTTTGGCGCTGACCCGAAATTTTTCCCTCAATTTTTTGAAACGAAGCCGCTCATTGCGAGCGGGGCGCTTCACATCACGAATGTTCAATGCCTGACGCTGGCGATTTCTCTCTCTTTGATGGCGGCACTCCATTTATTCATTCATAAGACGAGAACGGGTACCGCGATGCGTGCCGTTTCTCACAGCTATACGGTCTCGTCGCTGATGGGTATTTCTGTCAATAAGATCATCGTAGTGACCTTTCTCATCGGCTCGGCCCTGGCGGGTGCCGCGGGCGTGCTGGTCAGTTGTGCCTATCCAAAGATCGAACCTCTCATGGGGGTTCTTCCGGGTTTAAAAGCGTTTGTCGCGGCTGTGCTGGGCGGGATTGGTCATATTCCGGGAGCGATGTTCGGCGGGATTATTATTGGCTTGCTGGAGGAGATGATTGTCGGTTACGGATATTCATCCTATCGGGATGGGTTGGCCTTTGCGATTTTGATCCTGATCCTCCTCTACCGGCCGGCAGGATTGTTCGGAAATCATATTCCTGAGAAAGTATGAAAGGGAGAGTCATAAAAAGAGGATTCACGAGCGCTGCGGTGATCGGCAGCCTTCTGCTTGCCCAGCGCTTTCTTCCTGATTTTCTTGGCCCCTATTTCACAACGATCCTCTCCTATTGCTGTTTTAATATTATTCTTGCTGTGGGGTTGAACGTCGTTACAGGTTTTTGCGGTCAATTCTCTCTCGGCCACGCTGGGTTCATGGCTGTGGGAGCGTATGTGTCTGCTCTCTTTTCTGTCTATGCTCTTCCGGCATTGGAATCCTCTTTTCCTTTAGTGAAGAGTTTTCCGCAGCTTTCATTTGTTGCGGCCCTTCTGCTTGGCTCTCTTTCTGCCGCTGGGGCGGGGTGGCTGGTCGGGTTGCCAGCGCTTCGTCTGCGAGGCGATTATCTCGCCATTGTGACTCTTGGGTTTGGAGAAATTATCCGCGTTCTGATTCTCAATCTCGATTTTGCGGGTGGAGCGAGGGGGCTGATTGGGATTCCTCAGCGGACCGATCTCTTTTGGTCACTCGGATCGAGTTTTGTCGCGGTGCTTTTTATTGCCCGCATGATTCAGAGCAGTTATGGCAGATCGCTCAAAGCCATCCGTGACGATGAAGTTGCGGCTGAGGCTGTGGGAGTCGATACGACGCGGCGGAAGGTGCAGGCTTTTGTCATCGGTGCCTTTTTTGCCGGTTTGGCGGGGGGGCTTTTTGCGCACCATCTCGCCTTTCTCAATCCAAACAGCTTTACCTTTGTAAAATCTGTTGAAATTCTCATCATGGTCGTGATGGGCGGGATGGGGAGCATCACTGGCTCTGTGGTCACAGCGGTTTTTCTGACCATTCTTCCTGAGGCTCTGCGCCCATTACAGGAAATCACCAAAGTCGATTTGAGGATGGTCTTCTATTCGCTTCTTCTTATTTTAACCATGCTTCTTCGCCCGGCCGGTCTCTTTGGACAAAAAGAGTGGATCGATTTCATCCCTGCCCGCCTGGCTGCCTGTTTGAGAAAGTCGCGCCTGGTGAAAGGGTGGTCGCTGTGAAACCATCCGCTGTACTTAAACTCGATCAGCTTTCGATTCACTTTGGCGGACTGCAGGCGTTGAAGGGATTTGATTTGACAGTTCATGAAAAAGAGCTTCTTGGGATTATTGGGCCAAACGGCGCGGGCAAGTCCACCGTCTTCAACCTCATTACCGGAATTTATCCGCCGAGCGGGGGTTCGATGGAGTTTAACGCAATCCCTTTAACAGGCCTCAAGCCGCATCAGATTTCCCGAGTCGGCATCGCCCGTACCTTCCAGAATATCCGCCTTTTTTCAGGCTTGACAGTGCGCGATCATATCCGCCTTTCCTGCGGACAGCGCCACCCCTATACGCTTTGGGATGCCCTCTTTATGAGCGGGAAGCGCGCCCGGATGGAGGAAGAGATTGATCACAAAACCGACCGGCTCCTGCAGGAGTTTGGATTGACGGATGTGGCGGATCTCTTCGCCACTCACCTCCCTTATGGACGTCAGAGGAGAGTGGAGATTGTCCGCGCCCTCGCAAGCGAACCGAAACTTCTCCTTCTGGATGAGCCAGCGGCGGGCCTGAATACGACAGAAACCCAGCATCTGATGAGTTTGGTTCGCCGCCTCCGTGACGAATACGGCTTGACCCTCGTTGTGATTGAACATGACATGCGCTTTATTATGGGGTTGTGTGAAAGAATCGCGGTACTCGATTCGGGCGAAAAAATAGCCGAAGGGGATCCCCTCTCTGTTCAATCAGATCCCGCAGTCATTAAGGCTTATCTTGGCGCTGAAAAATCGGCCCCAAAGAAAAAGAGCGAAAAGTCTGCGGCCTCTGCTCAACCCCTCCTTGAAATTGAGGGGCTGGATGTTTCCTACGGCCCGATTGCCGCGCTTAAAAAATGCGATCTCACCGTCTCAGAAGGGGAGATTGTCACGCTGATTGGGGCGAATGGAGCAGGAAAGTCGACTCTGCTGCGGGCTATTTCAGGACTGATTCCTCCGCGAGCGGGAGAAATCCGTTTTGAAAAAAGAAACCTCCAGACCAGAGCCCCGCATGATATTGTTGCCTTAGGGATTTCTCATGTTCCAGAGGGGAGAGGGATCTTTCCGAATCTGACGGTGGAAGAAAACCTCGCTCTCGGGGCGTATCTCCGACATGGGAGGGAGAGCCTGCAGAAGGACAAAGAATATGTCTGTTCACTTTTTCCGATTTTGCAAAAGCGCCTGAAACAGCGTGGTGGAACCCTTTCGGGTGGCGAACAGCAGATGCTGGCCATCGGTCGTGCCCTGATGATGCGGCCGCGCCTTTTGCTCCTGGATGAGCCTTCGCTAGGTCTCGCCCCACAGCTTGTCGATCTTATTTTTCACCTGATTCGGACCATCAACGAAAGCGGGGTGACGATTCTCCTGGTCGAACAGAATGCTCACATGGCTCTGCTCTACGCAGATCGGGGCTATGTCCTGGAGACGGGCTCTCTTGTCGCGGAAGGTTCAGCGGATCGCCTGCTGGGGGATCCGGCGATCCAGACCGCTTATTTGGGAATGGATGCCTCTTGACAAGTCGCATCAAGGCAGTTAATCAGTTTGAATCGTGGCTTGGAGGTCAAAAATGACGAAATCTCAACTGATAGAAGAAGTTGCGAAGCGGGCAAATACCACAGTCAAGAAGGCAGAACTGATTGTGGATACGATTTTTAGTTCGATGGTGGAGGCTCTGGAAAATAACGATCGCATCGAAATTCGCGGTTTTGGAAGCTTTGTGAATAAGAGCTATGGAGCCTATGTGGGAAGAAACCCGCGCAGCGGGGAGTCGATCGAAGTCCCCCCAAAGCATCTTCCCTTCTTCAAAGTAGGAAAGGAATTGCGCGAGATCCTCGCAAAACCTAAACAGGCGTTATAAATCAAGGCTTCTCGACAAGCGCGCTGTTTGAGGAGTGGTGTGCGATCGAGTCGAGCCAGGCACTCCAGTCGGCCTCTTGCTCGCCGTTCTCTCCGGTATTTGTCCGATCGGTCCTGAAGAGTGAAAAGGCAAGTTCCATCTCTTTTTCGGGAGATCTCTTCAGCGGATCTGCGCCATTTGGGAGTTCTGGCAAAACGAAGCGATCGCTGTTGTAAGGGATGACGATCGTCCAGAAATCCTGACCCTCCGGCTCTCTCAAAGTCGCAACAGAAAACTCAGGCTGCAGCTCCTGCGCGGAGAGAGGCGTAAAGCCATATTCCCGCGTTCCTGCCAGATGATTCGGCATTACAATCGGGAGGAAGGTGTGAAACTCTTCTCTTCCGAATTGATTCCTGCTGATGTCCCGCTTAAAGGAGGCTGTCATTCCGGTTGCTCTTTTTCTCTCTTCTCCAAAGTGATCGGGGAGATCGAGTGCAAAGGCTCCCAGATAAGATTTGGACATTGAAGCGAGCGGCAGGTCTGCTGGAGAGAGAATCTCAAGCTCGGCCGCTTTCTGATTTTTATCTGTCATTTTGAAATCAAATGGAACCAGTTCTCCCCCTTCTCCCGAAAAGTCTACTGCGCTGATCATCAGAAGATTGAGGTTTTTGGGAAAGCCGCTTGCTTTAACCGTTCGCCTGGACTTAAGCCGATGCGAGAGCGGCACATCCACCTGCATCATTTCACCACTCGCATAAAGATCTGCTGTTCCAATTCTTTCGATATTGACCAGACTCATCATCTCACTCATGAGCCCCTCATTCCGGTAGAGATTGAGGAGATCAGAAAAAGGGAGTGTCGCCTGAAGAGCGGTCAGCTTCACTGTCTGATCGGACTGAACGGGAAGCCAGTAGGAGGATTTCTTCATTTCGACAGGAATAAACCGGAAGACATATTCTGTCTGCTTTGGAATAAAGAAGTTGCTTGGAAATTTTCTTTCCCCATAGAAATAACCTGTATCCATCGGACCGACGAGTGAGTTGAGTTTCAGATCGACAAACGATTGCAGTGACAGTTCCGGCAGCACAATCCCAAGATGGATCCAGTCATCTCCGTCAGCCATCCGGGGCCATGAGGTGATCGTTCCTTCCACTCTTGTCACAGATCGTTCTGAAGGGGCTATCGCCGGTTCAAGAGCAATGGTGAGCGTTCCCTCCTGAACAGAGGTGATCGTGTAGGCCACATATCCATCCATTACTGCTGTCACGGCAGTGCCATTCCGGATGGCGTCGTCGACAAAAGTTACTTCCCCATCAGAACTGGTCATCTGGTAGTTTCCCGGAAAAGGATCGCCCTCTCTCGTTCCGACCAGTACAGCGGCGCGAGGGAGCGGCTCTCCCGTACCGGCAGCGATGACGTGAACCGTCAGCACACTTTCCGGCTCATAAATGCCGATCGAGCGGCCGATTTCTTCGAGGAAGTTCAGCTCCTGAGGCGCAAACGCATGGTGGGGAAGCGCCGCCCAGGCCTGAGGAACGGTGAGGAGTGATACGAGCAGAAAAGAACAAAGGCCAGAAACTCCATACCTCTTCATGGGTGCCCCTCCCCAATCTGTGTACGAGCACTTCTGGAACACTCTTAAGGCTGTTATACCCCGCCTCCTGGCACTCTCGCAATGAAAACCAGCACTGCTGAGCCTGGTGCGGCTTAAGGAGGAAAAGGTCTCTTTTACACTGAAAATTCTGGAAGCTGTGATACTTTGCGCAAACCGCTTCTATACTCGACAACAGAAATAATTGCGCATCTTTCGGAACGCGGGGTAAATGTCGACCACATTGTATAGGTTGCGGAGAACAAAACCAGTGTGGGGATATATAAAC
>JACQJE010000206.1 GCA_016205125.1 Deltaproteobacteria bacterium
GCATCATTTCACGCAGAGCGCTGATGAGCATGGCGGCCAGCGGGGAAAAAACGAGCATGGAAAAGAAGAGGGCGATAACGATCAGGGAGACAAACCGCACAGCGGAGAGTTGATCTGCAGGGAGACGGGATGCCATGCGGGAAGGGAGGAGGTCGATGTCCGCACGCTCATAGGCGCGGGATGAGAGAAAGAAAAAGAGGGTTGCGATGGATAATTCAATGAGTGAGAGAGCAATGGCGCGCGGGAGATTGAGGAAGAGCCGGGCCTGTTCGAAAATGAGAACTTCCAGAGTCGCCAGTGAAGGTTTTCCGCCCAGAATGAGGGGAATGGCAAAACTGGTAAAACAGAAGACAAACGTGATCGCCGCGGCCGATAAGATCGCTGGAGTGAGTTTGGGAAGTGTCACACTCCACCAACAGCGCCAGGGGGAAGCTCCGAGTGTGACGGCCGCTTCTTCTTCTGCAATGCCCAATCGCTCCCAGGCTCTCCCGACAATCTTGGCGACGATCGGTGCGTTGTAAAAGAGATGGCAGAGGACAATCCCTCTCATCGAATAGAGGAGTTCAAGCCGCGGAAATTCTATCCCTGCTGCTTTTCCCAGAAAGCGCAGGAACTCGTTGAGGAGGCCGTTTTCACCGTAGAGAATCACAAAACTTAAGACCGCCATAATGACTGGGAGCATCATGGGGATGGTGAGCAGGGCATAGATCAGCCCTTTTCCAGGGATGCGATGTTTTGCCAGGAGCCATGCGGCTGGAATACCGAGCAGGAGAGAACCGATGACACTGAGCGAAGCCTGCCAGAGCGTAAAGCGGAGCGCTGAGAGAAAAGCGGGGTCGGCCAGGGTCATCCAGAAGAGCCGAAGCCCTTTCCTGGGATCGATTACAAGGTATTCAAAGATGAGGCCAAAGAGGGGGAAGAGGAGAATGGCTCCAATCAGCGCGATGAGGAGAATCGTTCCGATTTCCCGCTTTTTCATTGAAGTGCGGCTCTCCACTCCTGGAACCACCGATCGAGAGATTGCCTGACCTGCTCCGGCGGCAGGAGAATCGTTTTCTTAGGCATTGGAAGTTTTGTAAAAGCTTCGGGAAGTGGGGTCTTCCTGTTCACCGGGAACATATAGTTATGAAGTGGAACATATTGCTGAAAGGAGACACTCAGCAGGTAATCGATAAATTTCCTGGCAAGCTCCAATTGATCCGTTGATGCGACAATCCCAGCCCCCTCAATCTGGAGATAATGCCCCTCTGAAAAGAGGGCCGCTTTATAGCGTTCCGATTTTTCATGAATCCTGTGATAAGCGGGAGAGGTGATGTAGCTGAGCACCATCGGTGCCTCTCCTTTGGTGAACATGCCGTACGCCATATCCCATCCCGGTGAAATCGTGAGGATGTTCGGTTTCAGCGAATGCCAGAATTCGAGATACTTTTCTCCAAAGACTCCGACAGACCAGAGGAGAAAGCCTAAGCCTGGCGTAGAAGTGCGAGGATCTTCCAGAATGATTTTTCGCCGATAGAGAGGGTTGGCCAGCTCTCGAAGACTGCGCGGCGGATTCGGGAGCTTTTCGCTGTCATAAATAATGGCATAGTAGCTGTAGTCAAAAGGGATGAGTCGAAAACTCTTGTCGAACAGAAGCTCCTCAGGCACATTCGAAAGCCCGGCAGGCTGATAAGCGAGGAGGAGATTCCCATCGAGCGCCTTGTGTGCCAGGCTGTTGTCAATCCCGATGACCACATCCGCTTTTGTCTTTTCCCCCTCAAGAAGGAGGCGATTGAGCATCGCACCGGTGTCTTCCGTTCCGACTACCCGGACTTTGCAATGGCACTCTTTTTCAAAGGGGGGAATCACCTTCGGCTGGAGGCCCCATTCGCTGGTAAAGGAAGAATAGGTGTAAATCACGAGTTCCGGCACCTCGCTTTTTTTCCCTCTGGTGCAGGAAACAAGGGAGAGGATGAGGGCGAATAGACTAAAGAAAAGAAACAAGGGGCGACGTGACATCTTGGATCTCCTTTCGCCAGTATGATCTGGATCAAGTTTGAGGGTCGCGCGATGGCTCGCGCCTCTCAGCCACGCAATCTGCGGCTCCCCCGTATTTGGCTGGATATAGTTCAAGAGAGTCCTTATTGCAAGGCCCAGGGTCAACTTGCTCGTCACCTCCTTTTGTGCAATTCTCCCTTTGAATTGACGGAGATTCAGAGACGTGATCACACAACCCTCAGCAGAAGAAATAGCGATTGTGGTAGAAAAGCTTAATTTCTACTATGGCGGCGCGATCGCTCTGAAAGAAATTTACGTCAGGATTCCGGCGCGCAGGGTGACGGCGTTTATCGGACCCTCCGGTTGTGGAAAGTCAACTCTGCTTCGTTGTTTCAACCGGATGAACGATCTCATCGCGGATATTCGCGTCGATGGAAAAATCCTCGTCGATGGTCTCGATATCTATTCTTCCTCCATTTCTCTTGAGGCGCTTCGCAAGAAGGTCGGAATGGTTTTTCAGAAATCGAATCCCTTTCCTAAAAGCGTTTATGAAAACGTCGCTTTTGGCTTGCGGATTCTGGGCATCCGAAAAAAGGCGATTCTGGATGGGATGGTGGAAGATTCTCTCAAGAGGGCCGATCTCTGGGAGGAGGTGCGCGACCGCCTCGATTCCAACGCGCTCGACCTCTCCGGCGGCCAACAGCAGAGGCTCTGCATTGCCCGCGCCCTTGCAATTCAGCCGGAAATTCTCCTGCTGGACGAACCCTGTTCGGCCCTCGACCCTATTAGCACACAGCGCATTGAAGAGCTGATTGCGCAACTCAAAGAAGAGTATACGCTCGTCCTGGTGACTCACAACATGCAGCAGGCGGCGCGCGTTTCTCAATATACGGCCTTTCTCTACATGGGGGAAATGGTCGAGTTCGGGGAGACCCGCAAGATTTTTACGACACCGACAAAGAAACAGACTGAAGAGTATATTACAGGGAGGTTTGGTTGATGAGTCACCGGGCACTCGAAATCGAACGTGACATTGCAAATATTAAAAAAGCTGTGGCAGAGATGGGTCAGATGGTCGCGGAATCTCTCCGGGGGAGCGTGAAAGCCCTTACGGAACGGAACAACGACCTTGCCTACCGCGTCATTTTCAGAGACCGGCTCATTGACCTCAAAGAGCTCGAACTTGAATCGCTCTGTGTCGAGTTTGTCGCGACACGCCAGCCCGCCGCTTCAGATGTCCGCTTTATTTACGCCACCTCAAAGATCAACAATGAATTGGAGAGGATCGGCGACTATACGGAAAGCATTGCCAGGCATGCCCTACAGCTCAATGAGACGGAAGCTTTCAAAGAGTATGTTGATTTGCCAAAAATGGCCGCTGAAGCGGAAGGGATGTTGCTCGATGCCTTGCAGGCCTTTGCAGCAGGGGATGATCATTTGGCACAGCAAACCCTTCACAGAGATGAAATTGTAGATCACCTTCAGGATGATATTTACAGAGAGATGCTCGCATTGAGCGGGAAAAAGCCAATTGCTGGAGATCTCCAGCGGATTCTCTCCATCCTCATCATTACCAACAAGATCGAGCGCATCGCGGACCAAGTCTGCAATATCTGTGAAGAGGTGATCTATCTTGCGACAGGACAGCAGATCAAACATGAGGCAAAGAGGAAGCCCAACGTTCTCTTTCTTTGTATTGGAAATTCTGTCAGGAGTCAGATGGCCGAAGCCTATCTCCGCGCTTTTGCGGAGGGTGAGTTTGAAGCGGTGAGTGCGGGGACTCACCCGACCCCTCTTCATCCGCTGACCCTCAAGGTGATGCAGGAAGAGGGGATTGACATTTCTCACCAGCGTTCCAAATCGCTCAACTCCATTGATTTGATGGATGTCCAGATTGTCATCACCCTTTGCGATGAAGCGGCGCAGGAATGTCCGTCTCTCCCCTTTAAGACGAACCTCTTTCACTGGTCGATTCCGGATCCTGTCTCTGCTGTGGGTTCAGAGAAAGAGAAGTTACAGGCCTTCCGTGCGACGCGCGATCTGGTCAAAGAGAAGATCAGAGAGTTTATTCAGGCATACGAAAATACAGCCATATCGTAAGGGCCCTAAGGTTCTGGCGATTTTCATATCAGCAATTCGGGCTTCGTCAGATAATGTTCCAGCCGTTTTGCCATTTTCCCGGAATGAATGCCGTCGATGACGCGGTGGTCAATGGTCACCCCTAGTGAAAAAACAGGGGCCGCTTAAAAGCTGCGCGATTGTTGAACTCAGATCTTGTTGTATGCGTTGCAGCCTTGCAGTTTTTTCTGCGTCATCTGTTGAAGATGATTCATGCAGGCCAAGAGAAAACCCTCTCGGCCGACAAGAACTCGATCGGACGCTTATCCAATCGAGAAGGCCGGCCGGATTTCACGTCAAAGAGATTCGGCTTCCCATTTTCCAGGACCACAAGATCGACTTCCCTTTTTGTCCGGGAAGAATACCA
>JACQJE010000216.1 GCA_016205125.1 Deltaproteobacteria bacterium
TAAATTAATGCTGGTTTATAAAAAAGGCAAATGAAATTTGACATTGTCTTGTCAATTCATTAGCGTTTCCTGACAAAATGTTTGTCAAATGGTTGGATGAAGTAAAGGGTAACAATGATACGACGATCGATGACAACAGAGATCCTCGCGAGCATGGCGATTTTCACACTTCTTCTGGTGAGCTGCGCCACAACTCCCCTCGATATTTCAGTGACAGAAGCAGATCCTTCACCAGAAGAGGATCGGACAGTTGTTCCTGCTGCCGTAGTACGCGAGACGCTTTTTGACAACAGAGACATGCTGCTCAGCGTAATGAAGGAGATTCGAAATCTGAAAAATCCTGCAGAATGGCGGGAAAGGCTCGTGCTGCCGCGGTACACCGCAGATGCTGTTGCGGCGGAACTCCGTTATTTTCAAGGGCCGGGTCGGAGATCATTTTCCCGCTATCTCGCGCGTTCCACTTATTATCTCCCTATCATGCAAGACATTTTTCGCGAAAATAGTGTGCCGCGGGAACTTACTTATCTCGCATTTGTAGAAAGTGGTTTTAATCCTCTGGCTTATTCGCGCGCGGGAGCGTGCGGGCCTTGGCAATTCATGAAGCGGACAGGCCGGCGCTATGGGTTGGAAGTCTCGTGGTGGGTCGATGAGCGGCGCGATCCGATTAAATCGACACATGCCGCAGCCCGCTATCTCAAGGACCTGCATGCGATGTTTAACTCATGGGGGCTCGCTTTTATCGCTTACAATGCGGGAGAGGGGAAAATAGAGCGGGTATTGCGGACCCGGGACCGGGACAATCTCTGGGATGTCATCGTGGCCAATCGGCTCAAACGGGAGACGCGCAGCTATGTTCCGAAGTTTCTCGCCTCCTACCTTATTGCGCTTCACCCGGAACATTTCGGTTTTATGGATGTCGCCTACCTTCCTCCGATGCGCTATGACGAGATCGAGATCCCATCCACGACAGATCTCTCCCTTATAGCCCGTACGGTGGGCATTGACACTCAGGTGATCCGGCATTTAAATCCACAGCTTCGCCGTTGGAGTTCCGCGCCTGGCAAATCAGCGATGAGGATCCCTTTTGGTTTGAAGGCTGCCTTTGAACAGAAATTTGCGGAGTTGAAACCGAAACAGGTCGCTTCACTCAATTATCGCCATTATCAAGTGAGGAAGGGAGATACGCTCAGCCATATCGCAAGGAGATTCGGGACTGCGGTTGAGCCGATCGTTTCTCTCAACCGCTTATCCTCTGAGCACTTTGTCCGGGCTGGCAGAACGCTCCTGATCCCTGTCCCCATGGCCAGCAACTAGTGACACTCGGCGCCGAGTTCTTGCGGGCAGGTTCCTGACCCGCCTTGTCCTTCCTCAGGTTGAGCCGCATACTGATCGATGTCAAATCCATAAGCGATAATGGAACTGTCGCTTCGGAAAGTGACAATGATTGTGTCTCCTTTGATAGGGAGGGACCAGATCTCTCCAAGAATGCCGTCGAGTGTGTCGTATATGATGCCGGTTGCATCTGTAAGAGTGACTTTGTCGTACCCTGCCTCAGTGTTGAAGTTGGTGAAGTGGACAGCCATCGTTTTGGCCCCCGGATGCTGAAGGGTCCAGCTTTGGGTGTAATTATTTTGATAGTTGTGCGGTGTTGAAATCGATTGGCTCACAAGGGTCCATGTCGAGGGATCGACATCGGGTGTGCGTGGAGCTATGACACCTGCAAGGGCAGCAAACATATCGAGGCGGCCGCTGGAAGCAACCTTTCTCCTTGTCGTGAGAATTTCGTCACTGCTGATCAGGAGTCGCTGGATCACCTCACCCATGGTCAGCGAAGGATTGAGCGACCAGAGGAGCGCGGCAGCACCTGCAATGTGAGGTGTCGCCATGGAGGTTCCACTGTAAGATCCATAGGTGTTGTTAGGGAGGGTGCTATAGATGGCGACACCCGGAGCAGAAATATCTACGGAGCCGAGACCGTAATTGGAGAAATAGGCGAGCTGATCCCGACAGTCTGTCGCCGCCACCGATATGACATTTGAATGGGGGTAGTTGGATGGGTAATGGGGATAATTGTCATTGTTTGAACTATCATTTCCAGCAGCAGCCACGAAGAGGACATTTTTCGATTCTGCCAGAGCAATTTTGTCAGCGAGAGCCTGACTAAATCCCCCCCCTCCCCAGCTGTTGTTGAGAATGTGGGCTCCCATTTTTACGGCATAATCGATTGCCTGAATCGCACCGTCGGTGGTTCCTGAACCGTCTGCGCCGAGGAATTTGACTGGCAGGATGGAAACCTGCCAGTTGACTCCGACAGTGCCGATGCCATTATTTCCGACGGCGCCGATTGTTCCAGAGACATGGGTTCCATGCCCATTATCATCGAAGGAATTTTTGTTATTGCCATAGAAGTTCCAGCCGGTGTCATCATCGATAAAGCCATTTCCATCATCATCGATACCGTTGTCAGGAATCTCCGCGGAATTATGCCAGATATTTTCCTTGAGATCGGGGTGATTCGCATCGACACCAGTATCGATCACGCCGACCACAATGGATCGATTTCCTGTCGTGATGTCCCAAGCTCTTACTGCATCAATGTCACTTCCTGCAGCACATGTAACACCATTGAGGATCTGGCCGGAATTTTGGAGGGCCCAGTTGTTTGCAAAATCGGGATCGTTGGTCAACTGTAAGGGGGAGGGGGAGAGAAGGTCAATTTTATAAATGTAGTTGGGCTCAGCATATTCGATGTGGTGATCTGAGCGGAGTGTCTGCAGAATCTCTTTCAGAGAGCGGTTTTTCTCTGTCTTCATTAAGAGAAGGGTGGGAGAATCAGATATTTTTCCAATTTGCACTTGTCCCACGGAGGCAAAGAGGCGATCGAGGGATGAAATTCTCTCTTTGGGCGCGAGCTTTACGATCAACTCCCCCGCGACATATTCTTTCCCGTTATAAAAGCGGACTTCTTTGGAAGGCTCGCCTTCGCTCTCTTTGGAAAAGAGGGAGAAAGCATCATTGGATAACGACATCCCTGCGAACACCACAATCATCGCCAATAAAGTGCGGTGAAGCGAGTTTTGCATGGAGATCCCTCCGTGGATGGAAAAGAACAGCTGTCCCACAGCTTAAGTGTAACCCCCATTCAATGGCCAGTCAATAAAATCCCCAAAACAGAGTCCCGGCAAAGTCCTGACAGGGTGGCATAGGGATCTCTCGCAAAGGGGCTATGGAGGCGCCCAGAAAGTTCGAAAATGATGGCTGGGCGGCGGAATGCAGCGCGGACTCGGGCGACAAAAGGTGGTCCATGAATCATGATCGTGTCCGCGCGTCCCTTGA